>NZ_JAVRCP020000026.1:0-93585 GCF_034530675.2 Nostoc sp. DedVER02 | reverse complement strand
TTCACATCTATGAAACGCTTACACTGTATTCATTTTTAATTTTTAATTTTCAATTTTTAATTCCGCCTTGCGGTACTTGTCTCTTCTAGAGTTTGCTAAGAACAAAAGAAGCAAGAAATCCAAGTACAGTTATCATTCCAGCAAAATCATGCGCTTGCTCGAAGGCTTCTGGAATCATGGTGTCTGTAAGCATTGCTAAAATAGCACCTGCGGCTACAGCGGTGGTTGCGGCGATGATTTCTGCTGAGAAGTGACTGAACAAAGCATAACCTAAAAGTGATGCTATACCGGAGATGATGGCGATTCCTCCCCACACACTGAAAATGTAAGCAGTTGAACGTCCTGCTTTTTTCATCCCAGCGGCGCTGGAAAGTCCTTCTGGAACATTAGAGAGAAAAACAGCCGCTACAGTAACCCAACTGACAACTCCTCCCTCAATCATGCTCACACCAATTACAATAGATTCGGGAATTCCATCGAGTAATGCGCCGATTGCGATCGCTAATCCACTTCCACCTTGATCTTCTTCAGATGGTTGCTGTTCGCCTGAACGCTTGCGATGTTTAGCACCCTGATAAGCTAGAAACCAGTTTGCTGCTGTGTAAATAGCTGCACCACCTACAAAACCAATAGCTGTTGAGTCAAAACCACCGCGTTTGTAAGCTTCATCCATCAGTTCAAACGATAGTGCTGAGATTAGCACACCTGCACCAAAAGCCATAACTGCCGCGATCGCTCGTTGAGGAATTTTGCCATAGTAACCCACTGCGGAACCTAACAGCAGTGCTGAACCGCCAACTAAACCCCAAAAACCCGCTTGTAACCAGAGCGGAAACATCAGATATCCTCACCCAGAGATCCAAGAAAAAAATACCATAAGAATTAACTTAAATATAAAGGTGAGGCTATGCCTCAATACGGCTCAGTTAAGGGCTATTGGTCAAAAATTTTGGTTTTCGAGACGCGATAAATCGCCCTCTCTACAAGTGTTTTGGTCTTATCTAAACTGTATTGGGCTATGCCTCACCTTTGATTCTTAACTCAAAACTGTTACAGCACGCGCTTGAAGAAAGTTACTAAATCTTCAATGTTTGGTGTGTGAAGTAAATCTACTACTTCTGTAGCTTTTTCAGAAGGTATATGATCATCTGGTACACCGATAATTGTAGTTCCCAAGTTTTGGGCTAATTGATACCAAAAACCTAATTTATCTTCAGCATTCATTGAAGCGTACTCTTCAGTAGGAATTGCTGTTTCTCCTACTTCATTTTGGTTTAGCAATTGACGCAAAGCAGGAACCTGTTCCTGTTGTGGTAAGTTTTGAATCTGTGCAACTAAATTGGCAGTCTGTTCATTTGGTGTATTATTCAGACAGAGCGACGGAATTTCATCACCAATTTCAGTATAAAGTAACGCTAGAACCGTCAAGCGATCGTCTGTATCCAAACTTTGGAATTTTGATACACTTTGTTCTAAAAAATTGACATTTGTAGAAGTCATAAGCACCTCAAAGTAATTAACTACTTAATTAACTAAAAATTGTTAAACGAAAATTATAATTCTGACTTGAATATTGAGTACAAAACAAAACTTGCTGATTTTCTTAAAAAAATAAATGCCTACAGAGTAAGAGTTTTAGCTTTTACTCTGTATTTATTTATCAAAGACTAAATAGATAACCTCAAGCAGCTTAAAAACTTCAAACAGTGCTAAATTTCAGCACCGGCTTTTGCTTCAGCACCCATTGGCGCAACATAATCACGGAAAAGAGTAATTTGTTGCTCAAACCCTAATCCTTGAATTCTACCAAATAATGCTTTGCATTCTGAGGGAAGTTCATAGTCAGCAGGTACTGGGATGATAGTACCACTATCCATACCTTGAGATAATCGATACCAGAATAGGAGTTTAGTGGTATCACCCAAAGAACCATATTCACGAGAAATTTGGGTATCCACTTTATTAATTAAGTCACGCTGAACTTGTAATTGTTGTTCGTGAGATAATTCCTTAACTTGATTAAACAAACCTTCCGCAATTTCTGGGGAAACAGTGCTAGCACCAGGAGCAGCTGGTGTAATTGAGCCACCCATTTCTTTGTAAATGAACCAAAACAAAGCCAGTTGTTGATCCACATCCAACTGTTGCCAAGCTTGAACATGTTCCCGAATAGTTGGATCGCCAGTTTGTGTATATGTCATTATTAACTCCAATTGGAATTTATGAGTGCTATTAATAACGTTATCAAATTTACATTTAACGTTTTACCCTACCGAAGATAGAGGTATTAAAATCAGAAAGAAGAACAATTATCAACAAAACATAAATCTGGCAGACTGTAGTCCTGCATTAGAGATATTAAAGTTAGATAAAAGTCAAATATCAAATACCAAAATTATGATTAACAAAAGATTTGGAAGAATTTAGCATTTAAAATTCTCCAAAATTGAGATATTCGTTATAAAGATATATTTCGTTAGATAGAGCCTAACTGATTGGGACAGTGATTATAAAAATAATAATAATTTGGCGACATTAATTTATTAATGCCGCCACCAAATTTGTGAAATTACAGTAGGAACAATCTGGTTTTATTCTCGCCGATCTTGATAATCTTCAGAAGACTTTGGATCTAACTCCCAGCGATCGCCATCACGATCCTCTAAAATATCATTGGTATGGAGAAACTCAGAGTCAGCCATTTCTAGCCCCACTGCTGCTTCTAGCTCTTCAGTTACATTTTTATCGGGAGTTGCAGTACTACCACCAACAGCTTCATCCCCCACTGCATCTGCATCTTGCCAATAAGCATCAACATCCCCACCAGTGAGTTCAGGACTAGTTTCTGTATACTCCTGTCTTTCTGCTTGCATTGAGCGTCCACCAATATTGTATCCTGGCAACTCTTTTACACCAGTACCGTAGGATTCGGTGATTTCCTGTGGCAAATCATTGGTTTCAATTTCGTCATTATGATTTTTTTCTGCCATGATACTAGCCTTTTTCTGCTTTATCACAATAACGTTTTCTTGTAACAAAGTTATCTTACTAAAGATGTATAGCTTTAGAAATAAAAGAATCTATCCCCTTAGTACGACGCTAAGGTAGCGATCGCACCATACTATGAGAAATATGAAATCATGGTCAAGCAACTTGTAGTTGAAGTTTTTAGTTATGAGTTAGAAGTTGTGAAACCGAAATTATTCAGTAGATAATTTCTTACTCATAGCTATTTTCATTAAAGAAAAAATCGTAAGAATTCAGGAGTCAGAATTCAGAATTCAGAATAGTTAAAGAATCATGAGAACATTTGATGACTAAATATACCAATCATTCTAGATTCCTGATAAATTCTAGCTCCTGACTCCTGGGTGCTGAATCCTTACAAAAAATCAAAACTTGAGTGAATCTATTCCAGTAAAAAATTAAGATTTTTCACTCTGCCAATTGATGAATATTGTAGTTATTTAAATACTAGAAATAAACAGGTAATAACGTCTATGACTGACCATAACAATCATTCCAGTAATAAAAAAGTTGCTATTCTCATTGAACAGGCAGTAGAGGATGCAGAATTTGCAGTTCCTTATAATGGATTAAAACAAGCCGGAATAGAGGTAGTAGTCCTTGGTTCCCGAATGAATGAAAAATATAAGGGAAAACGCGGCAAGCTTAGTATCCAAGCTGATGGTACTACTACAGAAGCGATCGCAGCCCAATTCGACGCAGTAATAATTCCCGGTGGTATGGCTCCCGATAAAATGCGGCGGAACACTAACACAGTACGTTTTGTTCAAGAAGCCATGCAACAAGGAAAATTAGTCGCTGCGGTATGCCACGGGCCACAAGTTTTAATTGACGGCGACTTACTCAAAGGTAAACAAGCCACTGGTTTTATCGCTATTGCCAAAGATATGATCAACGCTGGCGCAAATTATCTAGATGAACCAGTGGTAGTTGACGGGAATTTGATTACATCTCGTGAACCTGGAGACTTACCAATTTTCACCACAGCTATATTAAGCCGTTTGGGTTATGGTGGCAAAGATGCTGCATTACCAAATGAAAAAGACACAACTGCTGAATGGTGGAAGCTAGCTGATGCTTGGGGTGGCTCAACTAAAGGTGATATTAGCAGAGGTTTAAGTAATGCCCTTGCTGGTGAGCGCTATTCGTTAGAAGCATTTGAAAAGTACTTGGAAAAGGAATCAGATAGCGAAGTAAACTCAGTCTTTCAAGAAATAATTGCTAATAAACAACGCCACATCGGAAAATTAGAAACCTATATTCAGATATTGAATGAAAAACCCTCTTTAGGGGCAAATATTGCTAATCAGTATGCCAAAGTGAAAACTGCCTTAACAGGAAGTGATGACATATATCAGTTACGTTCTGCTTTAGGAGATATACAAACTGGTATCGGCGATATTGGTAATTTGGCTGCAATGTTCACTGACCCTGTAGCAACTGCTATTTTCAAACAAATTTACCACGATTTATTGAAATACGAACAGCGATTAGCAGAACTATATCGGGCACGGATAGGTGTTAACATTCAGGCTCCTAAACCGACTACAGGAGCAGCAGTTTCAATGTAATTCGTAATTCGTAATTCGTAATTCGTAATTACAAGATGTTCGTACTATCAGTGGGGGTTTGCGAAGTTTCTACTGTCACAGAACTGAACCTATTAGGGTAATTTCTGAATTGACTTTAGGTAAAAATCTTTTTTTTAGGTTATTGTTTGCACAATTCTTATTACTGTGATGGAGATATAAAAAGTGAGTTCAACATCAGGGGATAAACAAAATACTAATCAGACTGAAGCTGGTGAAGTAGAGCGTTGGGCATCTCTCATTGGTGGCGGTGCAATGGTGCTGATGGGTTTAAGACAAGGTTCATTGCGGGGAGCTTTGACGGCTTTAGCTGGGGGTGGTTTACTCTATCAAGGTGCAACTAAGCAAAGCACAATTCAGCAAGCACAAGAAGTAATAGGAATAAACCAACCCATCAAAGTTGAAAAGACGGTAACTATCAATAAATCGCCAGAAGAATTGTATCGTTTTTGGCACAACTTTGAGAATCTACCTACATTTATGAAGCATCTCAAATCTGTCAGAGTGGACAGCGAAAAACGTTCTCACTGGGTAGCAAATGCACCTTTGGGTAACAGCGTAGAATGGGATGCAGATATTTTGGAAGATCGGGAAAATGAATTTATTTCTTGGGCTTCTATAGAAGGTGCAGATGTTGATAATTCTGGTTTTGTTCGCTTTAAAAAAGCACCAGGCGATCGCGGCACGGAAGTTAAGGTTGTTTTGGAGTATAACCCACCCGGTGGAGCATTAGCAGCTACCGTAGCTAAACTTTTTGGTGAAGAACCAGAACAGCAAATTGGTGATGAATTACGCCGTTTCAAAATGCTAATGGAAGCAGGCGAAATTGCCACAACCGAAGGTCAACCTTCTGGACGCAGCTAGTTATTTGTTCTTTGTCCCTTGTCATTTGTCCTTTGCCTAAAACGAATGACCAATGACCAATGACCAATGACTAATGACCAATGACTAAGGACTAATAACTATGAAAGCAGTCTGCTGGAACGGTGCTAATGATGTGCGGGTACAGTCGGTACCAGATCCGACAATTCTCAACCCGCGTGATGCGATTATTAAAATTACTTCCACAGCAATTTGTGGTTCCGATCTACATATTTATGGCGGCTATATTCCCACAGTGCAACAGGGTGACATTATCGGTCACGAATTCATGGGGGAAGTCGTGGAAGTCGGTAAGGGAGTCAACAATTTAAAAATAGGCGATCGCGTTGTTGTTCCTTCCACAATTGGCTGTGGTAATTGCCATTATTGCCAAGGTGATATGTGGTCATTGTGCGATAATTCCAATCCCAAAGGTTGGATTCAAGAACAATTGTTTGGCAATATCACCTCAGCCATTTATGGCTACTCCCACATGTTAGGTGGTTATGCAGGGGCACAAGCAGAATATATCCGTGTACCTTTTGCTGATGTGGGTGTCGTTAAAGTTCCGCCAGATTTACCGGATGAGATGTTGTTATTCATCTCCGATGCTATTCCCACAGGTTATATGGGTGCAGAGTTATGCGATATCCAACCGGGTGATACTGTAGCCGTTTGGGGTTGCGGTGCTGTTGGACAATTTGCCATGATTAGCGCCTATATGATGGGAGCCGAAAAAGTGATCGCAATAGATCGCTTTCCTGAACGCCTGGAAATGGCGAAAAAGTTTGCCAAAGCAGAAGTGATTAACTACGAAGAAGTTAATGCTGGCGAAGCGTTGAAAGAGATGACTGGTGGACGTGGCCCCGATGCTTGCATTGATGCTGTGGGTTTAGAAGCACACGGTGTTGGTATTGAAGACTTCTACGACCAAACAAAACAAAAGCTCAAATTGGAAACCGACCGTCCCCACGTTCTGCGGGAAATGATGGTTGCCTGTCGTAAAGGCGGGACTCTTTCAATCATGGGTGTTTATGGTGGTTTTGTAGACAAAATACCATTTGGTGCAGCCTTTAATAAAGGTCTAACCTTTAGGATGGGACAAATGCATGGGCAAAAATATATGCATTTATTATTACAGATGGTTTTGGATGGAAAACTAGATCCATCCTTTGTTGTCACCCATCAATTGCCTCTAGAACAAGCACCCCACGCCTACAAAATCTTTCAACAAAAAAAGGATAACTGCATCAAAGTTGTTCTTAAACCCTGAATAGTCATTTAGGATTTTGAATTGTCCACCCAACATAATGTAATTGAGGTTTTTTATGAATCGAGTAATTTCTTGGCTGCGGAATATTCGCATTTCTCAAATCGTTGTAGTTTTTCTCGTAGGATTTATGTTTTTGTTAGGTCAAGCTTTTAGCGACATTAATGTAGCTCAAGCTGATGTTAAAACTCCAGAAGGCACTTACTATAAAGGAATACCAGAGGAACTAAATAGTCCCCAAGTAGAAAATACTGGTAATAAATTAAAAGGCGCTGCTGATACTATCCGCGAGAAACTAAACTTGGATGAAGAGACTCCTCGCTCTACAAAAGAGTTTCTGAAGTCTACAAAAAATAAAGTCGAAGAAACAGTTCAGCCATTGACTGAAACTAAAGAAGGTTATTACCGAACTCCTCCTAGCAAGCAACTCAGAGATAGAGTCTAGACTAGCGATCTGTCCCAAAAATTTTGAAGGGTTATAAAAGTTCGTAGTAAGGACTTTAGTCCTTGATTTGAGCGATAAATCGCTCACTACAAACCTAGCAAAACTAATGGGACAGACCATTAGTAGCAATTTTTGAGTCTAACTTTTTGACTGCTAGACTGAACAATCTCTGAAAATTTCCTGAGACGCGATAACTATTGCGTCTCAAAATCAGGCTAAATCGAGTGTTTATCTTGATATTAACGAGCCAAAAATTATAACTAAGGACTAAATATTATGAAAGCAGTTTGCTGGCATGGAGCAAACGATGTGCGGGTTGATACAGTTCCCGACCCCAAAATTATTAACCCACGCGATGCCATTGTTAAAATTACTTCCACGGCAATTTGTGGTTCAGATTTGCATATTTATGACGGCTACATTCCCACCATGCAAAAAGGCGATATCCTTGGTCATGAATTCATGGGAGAAGTGGTAGAACTTGGAAGTGCAGTTAAAAATGTGAAGGTAGGCGATCGCGTCGTTGTTCCTTTCACTATATCTTGCGGTAGCTGCTTTTTCTGCAATCGGGATTTATGGTCACTGTGCGACAACTCTAACCCCAATGCTTGGTTAGTAGAAAAGCAAATGGGACATTCACCAGCAGGTCTATTTGGCTACTCTCATTTATTTGGCGGTTACGCTGGCGGTCAAGCAGAGTATGCAAGAGTACCCTTTGCCGATGTCGGCTTGTTTAAAATTCCCGATGGTTTAACGGATGAGCAAGTGCTATTTCTAACAGATATTTTTCCCACTGGCTACATGGCAGCAGAAAATTGCAACATTAAACCCGGCGATATTGTTGCTGTTTGGGGTTGTGGCCCAGTTGGACAATTTGCCATCAGAAGCGCATATATGCTAGGTGCGGAACGGGTAATTGCCTTTGACCGCGTTCCCGAACGTCTGCAAATGGCTAAAGAATATGGCAAAGCAGAAGTTCTCAACTACGAAGAAGTGAATATAGGCGAAGCACTCAAAGAAATGACTGGTGGCCGTGGCCCCGATGCTTGTATTGATGCAGTGGGAATGGAAGCACACGGCACAGACTTTATGGCATTCTACGACCAAGTAAAGCAAGCAGTACGCCTCGAAACAGACCGTCCAACAGCATTACGGCAAGTAATAGTATCTGCTGCTAAAGGTGGTCACGTATCACTTGCGGGTGTGTACGGTGGCTTTTTAGATAAAATCCCGATGGGTGCAGCCATGAACAAGGGATTAACCTTCAAAATGGGACAAACGCATGTCCACAAGTATCTAAAACCCTTGCTAGAACACATCCAAAACGGTGACATCGATCCAACATTTATCATTACCCATACTTTACCTCTAGAACAAGCGCCCCACGGCTACGAAATTTTTAAGCACAAGAAAGATAACTGCATCAAAGTTGTACTCAAACCGTAGTAGGGAATGGGGGAGGGAGCAGGGGGCAGGGGGCAGGGTGCAGGAGGATGAGGAAAAATAATCAATGCCCAATTCCCAATTCCCAATTCCCAATTTTCAATGCCCAATGCCCAATGTTAAAAGTATAAAGAGGCAAAAAATATGTCTGATACAACCGTTATCAAAGTAGACTCTAGCCATTCGCCTAAAGGTCAACTTGGTCAGAAATATCTTGCATCTGGCAAAACTATTTCTATGCGCTTATGGGAGAATGAGCCACCAAACGAACCTAAAGAGCCAACAGCACGGGAATATGAAACTGTTGGTTATGTAGTCAATGGTCGTGCAGAATTGCATATTGAAGGGCAAACGATTTTACTAGAGCCAGGTAACTCTTGGGTAGTACCACAAGGAGCTAGCCACACCTATAAAATTTTAGAATCATTTACTGCTGTTGAAGCAACCAGTCCACCTGCTCAAGTTCACGGGCGAGACGAAAACTGATTTTGAGTTATAGCAAGGGACTGGGGACTGGGTGAAAAGTCTTTTTGTGTCTAAGCTTCATCACCTGTTGATGTCCTAACCACCTTGACTCCTGCTATATCTGAAAATTTTGCGTTAGCGTTCGCGCAGCGTCTCGTAGAGAAGCTCACCGTTGGCGAAGCCTCTCGTAGAGAAGGTATCGCTAAAAACTTATAGCTGCTTTCAAATGCATAGAATATAAAGCGTTCATAGGGGAACAACAGTGTTGTTCCCCTTTTTATTTTGACTCGCTATCTAGCCCACTAAAACGATACAGTCAACTAAGTAAGTCGGTGCGAATAAATCGAAATATGTTTAGTAATGTAAAATTATTATAATCGAGTTCGTAGTAAGGACTTTAGTCCTAAAATAAGGACTAAAGTCCTTACTACAAACCTTTAATTATTTACGCAGTTTTACTTACTGCCTTTTGGTTATACCTTTCTCGAAAGAAGCCACAGCTTTCTGAAATCCTTTCCTAGACAGAACTATAAATAAAAAAGCCCTAGTCGTAATACTTATTTAAAAGTATTTTTTTTATCAGACTAGAGGCTGATGAAGATAAAGCATTTGATTAGTTTCCTAGTAATAAGAGGCTACACAAAATCGCATAAAAGTTTGGCAACTGTTTGATTTTGTGTAAGCGACATCTATTAACAGAGGAATTCAAATGTTTTATCACAATAAGAAACTTCAGTATTTTAAGCCGCCAGAAAAACCAGATGCAGTTTACGCAATGAAAATTCAAGAACTCATCGGCGGTACTTTTGGTGAAATGACCGTGATGATGCAGTATTTGTTTCAGGGTTGGAACTGTCGAGGCCCTGCCAAGTACCGAGATATGCTGCTAGATGTTGGTACTGAAGAAATCGGTCACATTGAGATGCTGGCAACGATGATTGCCCATCTTCTAGATAAAGCGCCGCTCAAAATGCAAGAAGAAAGTGCAAAAGATGCGGTAGTAGGTGCTGTAATGGGCGGTAGTAGCCCACGAGATGTAATTATGGCGGCGGCAATGAACCCCCAACACGCTATTGTGTCTGGTTTGGGTGCAACACCATCTGATAGCGTCGGCTATCCTTGGAATGGTCGCTTTATTGTTTCCAGTGGCAACCTGTTGGCAGATTTCCGGTCTAATCTCCACGCCGAAAGTCAAGGACGTTTGCAGGCAGTACGACTGTATGAGATGACCGACGATCCAGGAGTGAAAGATACCTTGAGCTTTATGATCGCTCGTGATACCATGCATCAAAACTTATGGCTAGCAACCATTGAGGATTTGGAAAGCTCTGGATTGGAAACCACGCCAGTCCCCAGTTCCTTCCCGTTGGAATTGGAGAAACGCGAGTTTTCTTATCAGTTCTGGAATCACTCAGAAGGCACAGAAAGCTCTGAGGGTCGTTGGGCAAAAGGCCCCTCAATGGATGGCAAAGGCGAATTTGAGTATGTGGAAAATCCCCAACCACTAGGCCCAGAACCTCAACCTCCTGTGCCCGATCCCAGACTGCATGGTACTTCGAAAATGCCACAGGCACAAGGTAACGGTTCAAGCGCTCCTCCTTTGATTGACCGTATAACAAATATCGGTGGCTAATCATTGGTATAGAGTTGCATTCACATCTGCTCTAATAACGATTGATTCCCCCAATTGTCCTCTCAAAGGAGGGTTGGGGGAATTTTGATAAAGATGCATCAGCTAGGTAACACTCATTTGGTAGTTTGATAGATTAAGAACAATGCGATCGCCGAAATAACAAATGGGTACTCCGAAATAACAAATGGGTACTCCGAAATAACAAATGGGTACGCCGAAATAACAAATGGGTTCGCCGAAATAACAAATGGGTACGCCAAAATAACAAATGGGTACGCCGAAATAACAAATGGGTACGCCGAAATAACAAATGGGTACGCCGAAATAACGAATGGGTACGCCGAAATAACAAATGGGTACGCCAAAATAACAAATGAGTTCGCCGAAATAACAAATGGGTACTCCGAAATAACAAATGAGTACGCCAAAATAACAAATGAGTACGCCGAAATAACAAATGAGTACGCCGAAATAACAAATGGGTAGGCGTAGCCAGCCGTAGGCATCACCTTTCACTAATTTCTCAATAAACCTCATGCAGTGCGTAATATGTGCTATAATCCACTGCCAGCACTTCCAATCGCATTAATGGCAGCCTCTAGCGCGATCGCTACATGAGTCCAATGAGTACCCCCCTGGCAATAAACTACATAAGGTTCACGCAAAGGGCCATCAGCCGATAACTCCAAAGTACTCCCTTCAATAAATGTCCCACCAGCCATAACTACCTTGCTCTCATATCCCGGCATCTCATCTGGAACAGGATCTAAGTAAGAGCCGATGGGAGAATGCTGTTGTATAGCTTTACAGAAAGCAATTAGCTTTTCGGCAGAACCAAGTTTAATTGCCTGAATTACATCACCACGGGGAGCAAGGGGAGCCGGATTCACTGGATAACCGAGTTTATCAAATACATAACCAGTTAAATACGTCCCTTTCATTGCTTCACCGACCATTTGCGGCGCTAAAAATAAGCCTTGAAATAGCAGACGATTTTGGTCAAAAGTAGCACCGCCATAACTCCCAATACCGGGAGCAGTGAGGCGACAGGCGGATGCCTCTACTAAGTCGGCGCGACCGGCGACATAACCACCAGCGCTGACAATGGTTCCACCAGGATTTTTAATCAGCGATCCCGCCATTAAATCAGCACCTACAGATGTAGGTTCCTTTGTTTCAATAAATTCGCCGTAGCAGTTATCCACAAAGCAAACGGTGTTTGGGTTTTGCTGTTTGACTAAGTGGACGATTTTTTCAATATCAGCAATTGATAAACTAGGTCGCCAAGAATAGCCACAAGAGCGCTGAATTAACACTAAACGCGTGTTTTCAGTCACATTAGTACTTAAAGCTGCCCAATCTATAGTTCCTTCTGGGGTTAGCTCTAATTGGCGGTAATTTATGCCAAACTCGATAAGGGAACCTTGACCTTTGCCTCGTAAACCAATGACTTCTTCAAGCGTATCGTAGGGAGAACCGACCACTGCTAACATTTCATCTCCAGGACGGAGAACACCAAACAAAGCACAAGCGATCGCGTGAGTTCCCGAAACGAACTGCACCCGCACAGCCGCAGCTTCAGCACCCATGACTTCGGCAAAAACTTTATCTAAAGTTTCTCGTCCTAAATCATCGTGACCATAGCCACTTACACCTGCAAAGTGGTGTGCGCCCACACGGTGATTACGAAAAGCATCCAGCACTCGTTTTAGATTATGCTTGACCTGAGTGTCAATTCCAGAAAAAATTGCTAATAGTGCCTGTTCTGCTTGCCGCAGCTGTTCTAAGCTGTTCATTCAGTTCCTCGTCTCAAAAAAATTAAATTATAAATATGCGGATTTTAAAATCGCACTTACTAAGCTGGAAAATTCAAATTCAGGTTACTGCATGACAATTGCTACTTCAACCGAACCGAAAATTAACTGGGTTAATACCCTGTTTTTCATTGCACTGCATATCGGTGCTTTATTTGCCTTTGTTCCTGGCAACTTTAGCTGGACAGCCCTTGGTGTAGGTTTATTACTGTACTGGATAACTGGTGGTTTAGGCATTACTTTAGGATTTCACCGCCTTGTTACCCACCGTAGTTTTCAAACTCCCAAGTGGCTAGAGTATCTCCTGATTTTCTTCGGTACACTCTCCTGTGAAGGCGGCCCAATTGAGTGGATTGGGACACATCGCATCCATCATTTAAATTCTGATACACCTACCGATCCCCATGATTCTAATAGAGGTTTCTGGTGGAGTCACATGGGTTGGCTAATTCATTTTTGTCCCTCCCACGATGACGTTCCTCGCTTCACCAAAGACATTGCCGAAGACCCAGTTTATCAGTTTTTAGAAAAATATTTCATTCTGCTCCAGATTGCTCTAGGTGTATTACTTTTGTATCTGGGTGGCTGGCCTTTCGTGATCTGGGGAATTTTTGTTCGCATTATCTGGGTTTACCACTGTACTTGGTTGGTAAACAGCGCTACTCATAAGTTTGGCTATCGGAGCTATGATTCTGGGGATCAATCGACTAATTGCTGGTGGGTAGCCGTACTAGTTTTTGGTGAAGGCTGGCATAATAACCATCATGCTTTTCAATACTCGGCTCGTCATGGGCTGGAATGGTGGGAAATCGATTTAACCTGGATCACTATTCAATTGCTACAAGCGGTTGGTCTGGCTACTAATGTAAAGTTGGCCCCAACAAAAACTACTTAGCAGTAGAGACGCGATTAGTCGCCTCTCTACAGGAGTTTGGAGAGACACGATTAATCGCCTCTGTAGAGGAGTTAGGAGTTGGGAATTATGTTCAAAGTGAATCAGGCTTCGATTTTTTCAAACCCCGATCTAGGGTAGACACAGAAATCCTTATGCCATAAGAAGCGTTTTTAATTCACATCAGGCGTGAGTTAAGAATCTAAACTTCTACTCATCACTCCTAACTCCTAACTCATCACTCCTAACTTTTCAAAAATCTATTTACGGGTGCGCTTGTGTCGGTTAGATTGCTATAATCCAAAGCGCTAATATTAAGAATTTTTGCGGCAAGTTACTTTTTAGTGACTTGGTGGAGGAGTTTGTGTTGTTTTTCAGGTGTCCATGACTACATCAATAATTAACAGCCAGAAACTAAGTGATGAGCCAGGTAATTCCGACTTCCGGCTCAAAGATATTGTGAAAACCCTGCCACAGGAATGTTTTCAGCAAAACCGTCGTAAAGCTTGGACACAAGTAATACTCAGTGTCTTGGCAGTTGCCTTGGGTTATTACAGCTTAATTATTACTCCTTGGTTTCTTTTGCCCCTAGCTTGGATTTTTACGGGCACTGCTTTAACAGGTTTTTTTGTAATCGGTCATGATTGTGGTCACAGGTCTTTTGCCAAACGTCGTTGGGTAAATGATTTGGTGGGGCATTTCTTCATGATGCCGTTAATTTACCCCTTTCACAGTTGGCGCATTAAGCATAATTATCACCATACTCATACCAACAAGCTAGATGAGGATAATGCTTGGCATCCAATTAGACCAGAAGTTTTTGAAAGTTGGGATACAATTCGGCAGTCTGCTTTTGAACTGTTCATGCGTAAACGCCTTTGGTGGGTAGGTTCCATTGGCCATTGGGCAGTTGTGCATTTTGATTGGCGGAACTTCAAAACGAAAGACCAATCGAGTATCAAGCTTTCTGTGGCTGTAGTAGTTGTGTTTGCTGCGATCGCTTTCCCGATTCTCATCGCCACAACTGGTATCTGGGGATTTGTCAAGTTCTGGTTAGTACCCTGGATGATTTATCATTTTTGGATGAGTACTTTTACTATTGTTCACCATACTGCCGCAGATGTTCCTTTTGCGACAGCGAACAAGTGGAATGAAGCTCTAGCACAGTTAGCTGGCACTATCCATTGCGATTATCCACGCTGGGTAGAAATCCTGTGCCACGATATCAATGTTCATGTCCCTCATCATATTTCCACTGCTATTCCTTCATATAATTTGCGCCTAGCTTACAGCAGTATCAAAGAAAATTGGGGATCTTATCTCCATGATGAGTGTCAATTTTCTTGGCCTTTAATGAAACAAATTACGGGCGAGTGTCAACTGTATACAACTGACGTTGGTTATAAGACTTTTAACGAACATTATACAGGGCAATAAATAGCGCTGTGATTATACACTTACGCTCTTGAACCAACGAGAGCGTTTATCATGCTGTGTTTAAATACAATCTGGCAATTGTTTACTGAATAAGATTTTAGATAAATTGCCAGAAATTATCCTCTTGTGTGTTAGCGATCGCTAGTCTCATGGGCATCCTAGAGGTGAGATTATCTTGTCTCAAATAAAGTTCCGATTTATATCCAATCAAAAGAATCCAGTGCCATCAAATATCATCACATTCAACGATTCTGCTAGCAGCGAAAAGTCTGAAAATACGACTAAATTACCTTTCACACTTGGGGATTTAAAAGCTGCAATTCCTGCTGAATGCTTTCAACCAAATGTGACAAAATCACTTTTTTACTTTTTTCGTGACATCTTGATTATCAGTCTGCTTTATGCAGTTGCTTCTTACCTGGATTCTTGGCTTTTCTTTCCGATTTTCTGGCTAATGCAAGGAACAATGTTTTGGGCGTTGTTTGTAGTCGGACATGACTGCGGACACCAATCTTTTTCTAAGCATAAATGGCTGAATGATTTGATTGGACATCTTTCTCACACACCAATACTTGTTCCTTATCATGGTTGGCGGATTAGTCACAGAACTCATCACAAAAATACTGGCAATATCGATAACGATGAAAGCTGGTATCCTGTTACCGAATCACAGTATAAGGAGATGCCTTTAGCCCAAAAGATAGGCAGATATTACGTTTTTCTCTTAGCTTATCCTGTGTATCTGTTTAAGCGTTCTCCTAATAAGGAAGGCTCCCACTTTTTGCCCGGTAGTTCGCTTTTCAAACCATCAGAAAAATGGGATGTTCTCACTAGTACTGTTCTTTTGATTGGGATGATAGGGTTGCTGGGTTTCCTCACCTACCAATGGGGTTGGATGTGGTTGCTGAAATACTACGCTGTGCCCTATCTTGTGTTCATCGTTTGGCTAGATTTGGTAACATTCTTGCACCACACTGAGCCAGAGCTTCCCTGGTATCGTGGAGATGATTGGACTTTCCTCAAAGGCGCAATTTCTAGCATTGACCGTGATTATGGTTTGGTTAATCATATCCATCACGATATCGGTACTCATGTCGCTCACCATATATTCCTTAACATCCCTCACTACAATTTGCTGAAAGCAACTGAAGCAATCAAACCAGTGATGGGTGAGTATTTCCACAAATCGGAAGAACCAATTTGGAAGTCATTATGGAATTCATGTATCAGTTGTCATTTTGTACCTGATACTGGTAGTAAGGTTTACTACACATCCAATAACAAGTTGGTTAAAGACTAAGGCTCAGATTCCCGACTTATTTAAATAAGTCGGGAATCTTGTATTTTCGTCAGTGTTTTCTGACTATTGACCATTTAGCATTCCTTCATTCAGATAAACTTTTATCAGAATCCAGTTAAAAAAACATTTCATCGTCAGGTAGCACAGCTGTGCTATTCTACAAACTTGCAAATAATTTGGGATGATTTATTTTTTGCAAGTCTCTTATTAGTATTTGTAATACTCTCAGGACTTGAGCATCTTAAACCTGGGGAAAATATAAATTTCCTGGCTGAAAGTTATGAAAATACAGAGTTAAAATAAAAATAGATAGATTACATTCGCGGATTTTTGCCTTTACTCTTACAGTAAGATTTATTTTCTCCAAACTCTTGCTGTATCGGTGGGTAAAGACTAACATATCTGTGGACAGAAGCAATATATCGTCAAACAAACTCTAATATAAAGTGACAAACCCTTGATCTGCCTACTTTAAATCCTGTTTAGTGCCAGTTAACTTTATTTGCATGTAGTGATTAAAGACCATTACCTGCTAGGGTTATAAATTAGCACAGACTATACTATAGACAATTTACCCAAAACTTTTTCCATCTTTAAAATCAGAGGTATCAATGATTATAACTAATTTTAGCAAACATAGAAATGAATTTAAAGAACCTAAAGTACTCAAGGCTAAACCACATTGGCAAGGGCAAAATTTGAGTGATACTACGGTCAAAGGGAAAGATCCCAAAATACAAGATACTACATCAGATAGTTCAATTGTTAATAACTTGAATCGTGGTCGAGTTGCTATTTTTATTGATGGTTTAAACCTATTTCATACAGCTTTACAACTTGGTATAGAAATTGACTATGTTAAATTACTTTGCCATTTAACTAATGGTTCAAGACTGTTGCGTGCTTTCTTCTATACTGGGGTTGATATCAGCAATGAGAAGCAGCAGGGTTTTTTATTGTGGATGCGTCGTAATGGTTATCGTGTGGTAGCTAAAGATATCACGCAACCAACAGAAAATTTCAAAAAATCAAATCTGAACGTAGAAATTGCTGTAGATATGCTAACTTTAGCTCCTTATTATGATACTGCGGTCTTAGTTAGTGGGGATGGCGATCTAGCTTATGCTGTGAATGCTGTCAGCAGAATGGGGGTTCGAGTAGAAGTAGTGAGTCTACAAACTAGTACTAGTGAAAGCTTGATTGATGTCGCTGACTGCTTCATTGACCTCGATAGTATTAAAACACACATTCAAAAAGATTCTAATCTTGGCTATAGTTATCGCACGCCATCAAATTCAAACCTTTAATTAATAGTGAAAGTTTGCTTAATTTTAACAAGGGGCAAAATCCCCTTGTTAACTCCAAGTTTTGTATTGAATTGAAATGGATATTTTAATAGTTGAAGATGAACTAGAAATTGCTCATTTAATCCAATTATCTTTAGAAAAAGAAGGATTTTTTTGCCGCACTAGCCGCGATGGGATGAATGCTTTACGGATGTTTCAGGAGCAACCACCCGATTTAATCATTCTAGATTTAATGATTCCTGGTTTGGATGGATTGGAAGTTTGCGCCAGAATTCGCCAGAAACCAGGTGCAAAAGATCCTTACATTTTGATGCTTACAGCTAAGGGCGAAGAAATCGATCGCGTGATTGGTCTATCTACTGGTGCTGATGATTATATGGTTAAACCCTTTAGCCCTAGAGAGTTGGTGGCTAGGGTACGGGCACTATTGCGGCGTAGCCTCCGCCAAGGGGGACAACATCAAGTCAATCGCACTCAACATTTTATCGTCGATGTAGATCAGCGCACTGCTAGCCGGCAGATGGATTCTCAGGAACCTGAAATTTTAGACTTAACTACCCTAGAATTTAACTTGCTAACCACCTTTGTCAGCAACCCTGGTCGAGTTTGGAACCGTACTCAACTAATTGATAAACTTTGGGGAGATAACTTTTTCGGCGATGAACGAGTGGTTGATACTCATGTAGCTCGGTTACGAAAAAAGATTGAGCCTGATTCAGCAACTCCCACTTTTATTAAAACTGTTGTTGGGGTGGGCTATAAATTTGAAGACCCTCCGGTAGCGTAAATATTATGAAAATGGGGCTGAGAACGCGCCTATTTTTCTCTCACTTAGTAGTGATGATCGTGGGGGTAGCTAGTCTAGTGAGTATCAGCAAAATCTCTTCCCCCCGTTTATTTGTACTGCATTTGGAACGATTAGAAAATCAAGGGTTCGACTTAATTGATGTTCGGACTGAATTGGTTGCAGGATTTGAGCTTGCTTGGCAACGAAGTACTCTCTGGTCAGTTTTAGTCGGCACTACCGCCGCTGGAGGATTGAGTTACTGGGTTTCCAGACGGATTATGCAGAGGTTGACGGAGATGGAACAAATCACCCAAAAATTTGCTGCTGGTCAGATGGATGCACGATTACCTATGTCTGATATTCCAGAACTGAATGGACTGGGTGCTAGTTTCAACCGGATGGCAGCCAGTTTAGAAGGGGTGGAAGCGCGGCGGCGAGAGGTAATTGGAGATATGACTCATGAATTACGGACACCGTTAACAGTTGTGCGTGGTTACTTGGAAGAACTTGCTGATGGAGAAATTGAAGCGTCTCCTGAAATTTATCGGCGTTTAGCTAAAGAAACCAGGCGCTTAGAGCGGCTGGTAAACGATTTACAAGAACTATCTAAGGCAGAAGCTGGTTATTTGCCAATTAATATACAACGGGTAAATCTGCGTCCGTTGTTAGAGTCATTAGTAGAGAAATTCACCGATCAATTGTTGGAAGATGGGCCAGTTTTGCTCTTACAATGCCCATCTGTGCTACCTCTTGTATTGGCAGATATTGACCGTACAGAACAGATTTTGGTTAATCTGCTTGGTAATGCGGTGCGTTACACTAACGAAGGTTCAATTACCATTCGTGTTGGAACTGAAGCATCTCTTCTCTCGATCGCGGTGATAGATACAGGTATAGGTATCGCTCCAGAAAATTTGCCGCATCTGTTTGAGCGTTTCTGGCGAGCCGACCAATCGCGCGATCGCCATTCGGGAGGTACGGGTATCGGTTTAACTATTTCCCGTCGTTTGATTGAATTACAAGGCGGTCAGATTCAGGTAGAAAGTGAGTTGGGAGTTGGCAGTACGTTTCGGTTTTTTCTGCCTTTGGCTTAAGGGAGCAGGGGGCAGGGGGTTGAAATTTAGATATTGCTGCCTCTTTTTTCAAAACCATTGATATACAAGGCATTGACACAAGGCAGTCACGTCCGTGTCATACCCAATTGCTAATTTGAAAGTATCCAAAATTCACTCTGCTTGGTGTTAGTGATATTTTGCGCCGGAAGATCCCCCCAACCCCCCTTAAAAAGAGGGGGGTTTTATTCCCTCCTTAAAAAGAAGGGTAGAGAGGATCGAGGGTTAACTGAAGCAGGTCGATCCAAAATCTTGTTTTTTGATGGATGCCAAGATTTTGGAATTGTATGGGATATAAAGCTTATTTGGCGTTTGGGTAGAATGACGTATGTCTACTTTTATTTTGGCTACTTTTTTGGTTAGTTTACTCAGTGCTTCGGGGTATGCTGCGATCGCTTATCTGTTTCCTCAAAATCGTTCCCAAGATTGACCAAATCTATTTTCAGTTTACTATTGCGATCGCAAAGCTATTGTGTCCTTTGCTGCCCACGGTCTGGATTGCCGTAGCACTGACCCGTGGCTTAGAGGTAAGCAGTTCGTTGAAGCGGCGTACCCCTTGAACACTTTGATCGCTACTGGTGGCATCAATTACCGCAATGTTGGTTGTGGCTGGTAAGACTACGATTGTCTAGAGCAACAGTAGTTTTCAGTCCATTTTGATTGAGAACAGCTGTGATCGCCTGCACCATATCACCTAATACGGTTCAGTTAAGGCTTAACGCTGTGTCAAAGTAAATGTTTTTAACGTTCGCGTAGCGTGCCGGAGGCATACCGCTAAGGACGCAAAGTACGCAAAGGAAGAGAAGGAAGAAATAGTAACGAATTAGAAATTATTCACACTGTTAACTTTACCGAATCGCAGAGGAGATGAGGGGAATAAGTTAGACAAAGGGCAGTTTTCCCAATTCCCAATTCCCAATTCCCAATTCAGTTATGAGATGAGCGAAACAGGTGACTATGTTCGGGATGATATAAACGCGATCGCCCTTTTGCTGTCGAGAGTGCTGGACTGATTATATAAAGCGTAGTCCGAATTAGTTTTTCTTTCTGAGTACATTCCACCATTTCATTCAATGGAACAACTCTGATTTTTTCATCGGGCCATCCAATGCGGAAGCAAATTGCAATGGGGGTTTCGGCTGGATAATGTTGGAGTAGTTTAGCTTGGGCATTTTCGACATGACGCGCACTGAGATATAAGCAGAGGCTGGCCTGATGCGCTGCAAGAGTAGCTAATTCTTCGTTGGCGGGGACTTCTGTACGTCCACTGATGCGGGTCAAAATGATAGTTTGGACTAAGCCGGGTACAGTTAGTTCTACTTTGAGTTTGGCAGCAGCGGCTTGAAAAGCGCTGATACCTGGGATGACTTCAAAAGGAATATTTGCCTCAGTGAGGAGGTGCATTTGCTCGTGGATGGCGCTGTAGAGACTAGGATCGCCAGAATGGAGACGGACTAGAGATTTTTGTTGCGATCGCACCCGATCGATCATAATCGGCAAAATCTCTTCTAAAGTCTGATTCGCAGTCCTAATTATCTCCGCATCTTCTCGGCAAAGTTCTAAAATCTGTTCGGGTATTAAAGAATCAGCAAATAAAATCACATCAGCAGCAGCCAGTAGTTTCTGTGCCTTCACCGTCAATAAGTCAGGATCTCCAGGGCCTGCTCCGACAATATACACAGATGGTTCTATGGTATATAGTGTTTTTTTATAGCTCAGGTTTTCTGTATATTCACTTTTAAAAGAACCCACAACAATCCCTCAAAAAAGTTTTTTGATATTTTCTCAGTATCTTTCCGGATTCACTCTCTTTCCCTAGTAGAGAGTAATGGTAGATGCACCCTGGTTAAGCCCTAGAAAATATTCTGGGGCATTTTTTATTTTTGGGAATTGGGAATTGAGCATTGGGCATTAGTTATTATTCTTTCTTCCCCTGCTCCCTCATCCCCTCATCTCTCCATTACCCTTGGGAGTAGGAACTACATCAGGTAAAGGGCGTTTGAGTAAGTAAAGCCAAGCTAATCCAACTAATCCTAATAAAATTCCGAGAGTACTGACTACTTGTGCCATCCGTAAAGGCCCCAGCATCAAGCTATCAGTGCGGAAACCTTCAATCCACAAGCGTCCTAAGCTGTAGGCTGGCCAGTAAACTAAAAATAGCGTGCCTACCTTCAAACGTGGCTTACCGGATAAAGACCGGAAAAATAACGTTATTAGTAGCGCAAACACCATTAAATTCCACAGAGATTCGTACAAGAAGGTGGGATGGAAGTAATCGAAACTAGCATATTGTAGAGGACGATGATCTGGCGGAATATAGAGCTTCCAAGGTAAATTGGTAGGATCGCCAAAAGCTTCAGAATTAAAGAAATTGCCCCAACGTCCGATCGCTTGTCCTAAAATCAGCGAAGGCGCTACTAAATCCGCTAGCTGCCAGAAAGAAACCTGCTTGATTTTGGCAAAGATTAACGCAGCTATCACGCCACCAATAATTGCTCCGTGAATGGCAATACCTCCTTCCCAGATAGCAAAGATTTTTCCTGGAGTTGGGGCATATTTTGACCACTCAAAAAAAACGTAATATAGCCGTGCGCCAGGAATTGCCCCAATCAACAACCAAAAGAACAAATCCCCTAGCAGTTCAGGATTAACGTTACGGCGCTTTGCCAATTCCTGAGAAAGGATTACGCCAATTAACACTGCCGTGGCAATCAATAAGCCATACCATCGAATACTTAGTGGCCCTAATTTCACCAGAATGGGCCCTGGAGAAGTAAATTGAAACGCCAAGAACAAGGCGGAAAAATCCAGTGCCATAAGAAATTACCTAGAAAAGTTCGTTAACTACCCGCGCACTTTGCCAAGTACGGAGTTTCTTATATCTCGAATACTGGAACTATACATGATTAAAATCCAGCATCCATATTTAGGAGTCTAATTCCTAACGCCTAGTTGAGCATAACTTGTGTCACAAAAACAATTGAATTTAGCATTCTTGCTCAGAGCGCAAGATGGTAGATTTGAGTAAGTTACACAAAATAGTTTCGATATAATCACCTAAACAACTTTGATATATCTAAAATTGTGATTGCTATTTATCCTGGTAGCTTCGACCCCATCACCTTGGGACACCTTGACCTCATCCAGCGCGGTTGTCGGCTGTTTGAGCGGGTAATTGTCGCGGTACTGCGGAACCCGAACAAAACGCCACTTTTTAGCGTACAGCAACGGGTAGATCAGATCCGTCTTTCTACACAACATCTACCTAATGTAGAAGTAGACAGCTTTGATGGTCTTACCGTAAACTATGCCCAAATGCGACATGCACAAGTTTTGCTTCGGGGTTTACGGGCTGTGTCAGATTTTGAAGTGGAACTGCAAATGGCTCACACCAATAAAACTCTTTCTACCCAAATAGAAACAGTTTTTCTAGCAACTTCAAATGAGTATAGTTTTTTAAGTAGTAGTGTGGTAAGAGAGATTGCAAGGTTTGGTGGCTCTATCGATCATCTCGTTCCCCCACACATTGCCCTAGATATATACCAATGCTACAATCACAAATCTCCAATGTTGAACCCAATGTCAACGGAAGCAATCCCCCCCCTGAAGAATATGTCAGTGGAGAGGGAAGCGTAGATATTCAGCAGGAACTCAACCGTCTAGAAGAAATAGTTCTCTCTAGTCTCAGGATTCCTCTGACGGGACGCACTCTCATAGATGAAGAAAAGCTGCTGGAACAGCTTGATTACATCCGGCTGGCTTTACCATCACTTTTTCAAGAAGCAGCAGCCATCCTTGAGCAAAAGGATGAAATTCTGCTAGAAGCGGAAGAGTATGGACAACAGGTTGTTGAGGCCGCGCAAGCAAAAAGAGCGCAAATTTTGGCTGAAAGCGATATTATTCAACAGGCAGAACAAGAAGCTGAACAACTACGCCGACAAGTGCAACAAGAGTGTGAGGGAATAATGCAAGAAACCCTCGCGGAGATTGAGCGCAAGCGGTATGCTTGTCAGCAAGAGTTAGAGCTTATGAGGCAAACTGCGATCGCTCAGGCTCAAGACATTGAAGATGGTGCTGATGCTTATGCTGATGGCATTTTGGGCAATATCGAGCAGGATCTCAAAGATATGTTGCGAATTGTTACCAACGGACGGCAACAATTGCAAATTGATAACCTCACACAGCGCAATTCACCTCCTAGCAAAAAACGATAGAGGCTCTAATAAGAGATGATGAAAAATTATAAGTTGGGTTTCGCTATTGCTTAACCCAACTATTTTTATTAAGAAATATTTTTGGGGAATCTACGAGTAATAGATTTAAATTTGTGGATTGTAATTAAGCAGGATCTCTAATAAATGATTACTTTCGCTCAAGTTAATTTTGGATTAAATCTAGCTGGCTTAATTGGAATTATTTATTTTCTTTTGGCAGTTATTTACTTTATTTTAACAATAGCTTGGCTAGCCCAACGTGGAACTAGGCTTACAGGTTGGGCTTTAGCACTTTATATTATTCAAGTAATATTTACACCAATTATCATGTTAATGTGTGGAGTAATCTTGTTTTTTCAAGGTTGGCGTTTAGATCCAATTCTTCAGTTTGAGCAGTTTTTATCGTTGCTATTAATTATTTATTTTACTATTAAAGATATTGTAATTAATGCAGTTTACAGAAATAGGTGATTTTAGTTTTGTGTGAGCAAGCAAATCCCCGACTTCTTTGAAAAGTAGAGGATCTACATATTGCAAATTCATCAAAAACGCAATTAATATCTGATTACAAGGTGTAGGTAAAATCTTCCACCAACATACCGGGAACTAAACTACCTCCAAGTTGGCGGCTCTCATAAGTGCCTACTTCGGGAATGAATTCTTGAAAATCGGTCAAATCTACTAAATTTTCTCCCCAAAAGCGATAGAGACTTTCATCAAAACGTAAGTTTTCAATGGGAGCAATAATTTCTCCGTTTTCTACCCAAAAACAAGCATAACGGGTCATACCTGTGATTCTACCAGTGTGGCGATCGCTCCAATTCAAGTAATGCAAATTTGATAGATATAATCCTGTATCCAATCTCGGAAGAATCTGTTCAAATATCAAATTTCCCGGACTGATTTCTGGCGCTCGTAAAGTCTCTGAGCCATTAGCACCATTGGCAATTTTTTGATATTCCTTAGCAGTGCGAGAATTAACCAGACTGTTTACCAAACGTCCTTTCTCTATTACAAATAACTCCGGTGCTGCTATTTCTCCTAATTCATTAAATCGCGGCACTAACCCTTGTTGAAAGTTTTCTTTCAAACTAAATCTTGGGGAAAGTTGTTTTTCTTGACGTGATAAAGCAGCTAAAGCACTATTTCCTTGTTGGATATCAGCTTCGCTTACTGCTCCCCAAGAAAGCATCAGTAATAAATCTGCAACAGCAGCAGGTGCAAAATATGTTTTGTATTGTCCCCGTGACAATTCTTTAGGTGGGCGAGCAAGCAATTCGAGTTGCTTTTTGCCTTCGGTAATTTTGGCTATATAAGCAGATTTATCCCAATCACTCCCTGCAAATGTGCCCTTAACTGCTTGTCCAGAGTTGGAAAATAGAGAATAATCTAAGGTAAAAGAATCAGTAGCAAACCAGTGTTTTTGACCACTGGAATCACCATAAGCTTTAATTACTATTCCTCCAGCATATATACCAGTAAAATCTAATTCGGCAACTAGTTCTAGTACATTTGGTACTACTGCTTCCTCTGCCAATAAATTACCAGAATGTACTTCTCGGCTAGTATTAGTTCCTGATGGTAAAACTAGATATGGATCGATTGGTAATAGAATTAATTCATCGCGTAGTTCCTGCAAAGCAGAATATGCTAATTGCCAATCTACATTCCAGTTTCCAGTGAAGGGAAACTGCCGAATGCTGCTGCGTTGATCTGCCATTAGAGTCAGTTCGACCCAACCATCAGCGACACAACCAGTTTGTCGCACTTTCGCATGATTGAAACGAGTAAATTGACTTCTTTCACTGCTGAGTTTCACAGTGAATTGTTCATTTTCTGCTTTTTTAATCAGCAGAGTTTCAACCAGTCGATTAAAGCTGACTTCTAATGCAGATAATTCCTCAATTTTCATGGATATTAAATATTAATAGAGAATAACGACAGAAAAAGTCAGTAGTTAGTACTTGTTAATTAAAAGTTAAATATTTTAAATTTAAAACATTCAACTACTAGCTACTCAATTTGCGCTTTTTCAACACAGGTAGTAATTACTAATCCATAATTATTAGAAAAATTATATTCCCCGCTCCAAGTAGACACATTTTGTTTTTAAGCTAAATCTCTATGCAAAACGCGCAATTACGAATTACGTTAGCGTAGCGGTAGCGAGTCCGCGAGCGTCATTACAAATTACAAATTACGAATTATTTAACTTCCTCCTCCAAAAACTTCGACATTAGCAAATACACAAACAGGTGAACCGTGGCCTACCCAAATGGCCTGATTTGGTTCTCCTTTTCCACAATAAGGAGTACCATACATTTGCCAGTTTTCAGCATTTCCTACTTGGATTAAGCTATGCCAAAATTCTGGTGTTGTAGCGCGGTAGTTGGGATTACGGAGGGTTTTGGTGAGTTTACCATTTTCAATTAATTTAGCGTACTCGCAACCAAACTGAAATTTGTAGCGGCGATCGTCAATTGACCAAGATCGATTAGATTCCATGTAAACGCCGTGTTCTATGCCGCTAATAATGTCTTCAAAGCTAGCGTTTAGAGGCTCTAAATTCAAGTTACCCATGCGATCGATCGCTGGCCGATTCCATGAGGAAGCACGGGCACAAGCTACTCCTGGTACACCTGCTCTTGCTTGACTCTCTAGACTGCCCAAACCCCGTTGGAGTACACCTTCTTTTACCAAATACTCTCGCGTTGCTACAGCACCAGTGTCATCAAAGCCATAGCTAGCGAATTCACCAGTCACGCTGGGATCAAAGGTGATGTTCATTAATGGCGAACCATATACCAGGTTGCCAAAATCACTTTTATTAACGAAGCTGCCTCCAGCATAGTTACGCTCATCTCCCAAAATTCGGTCGATTTCTAGAGGATGCCCGACACTTTCGTGGATTTGCAGCATCATTTGATCTGGGGCTAAAACTAAATTGGTACGGGTGGTTGGGCATTCTTGTGCTGTCAAAAGTTCTACAGCTTGTTCGCCAATTTGCCGCACCCGAAACCATAAGTTTTCTTGTTTTAAAAGTTCTAGTCCGCCTTGGTAACAGTTTGCTTGCGAACCATTGTTGCTGCGTTGCTGTACAGTTGTCCCATCTTGGGCGGTAACTCCGTAATGAGTGCCTAGAGATAGAGTTTTTTGATAGACTTCTGAGCCGTTGCTGCTAACAAACCAAGATTCCCTATCAATAGTGCTAATACTGGCTATGGTTTGCACAATTTTGTCGTTAACTTTCAGCGTTTGGCAAATCCGAACTAGTAAATCGTTAATTTCTCCCGGACTCAAAGCATCGAATGGTTCAAGGAATGGAGATTTATATTCACCAACGACTTTAGGGCGCTCACTTTCATGGAAGGGATGTATCCACCATTCACTGGCTGCTAGTGCTTGTTTGTAAGCTGTTTCGGCAGCAACTTGTAGGGAAGACAGTTCTAGAGAGTTAGTTGCTGCATAACCCAGACAGCCGTTGACTAAAACTTCTAGCATAGCTCCGACAGTGAAGGATTTGCCGTTTAGTTGGGGTAAGCCATCACGGACTGAACGAGTAGTAGAAGTCTCCTTTACGGCTCTGATACCGATCCAATCAGCAGGAATGTCGAAACTAGCGATCGCTTTTTTTAGTTCAGACCACATAATTTAAGTGAATGGGGAATTGGGAATTGGGAATTGGGAATTGGGAATGGGGAATTTTCCCCCTACTCCTTAATTCCGATGCCAGCGTGTACCATCACGGCTATCAATTAGCGTAATACCTTCTGCTTGAAGTTCGTCACGAATGCGATCGCTTTCGGCAAAATTTTTGGCAATACGCGCTTCTTGCCTTTGCTGAATTTTCGCTTCAATTTCTGCATCACTTAAACCACTATTTTCGTCTGTTTCGGCTTCTATCTCGGCTTCTAAACCCAAAACTCCAGCCAATGTGACAAGAGTTTGCCATTGACGCTTTAACTCATCAGGGGAAGTTTCAGTTTTCCCTTCATGTACGAAAATATGCCCCTCACGGCGCAGTTCTTTGGCTAATTCAAACAGCACTGTTAACCCACCAGGAAAATTAAAATCGTTATTTACAGTTTCTTGGAAGCGTTCAACAGTTTCAGGGAGTAGTGAGGCAATTTCGGTTCCCCATTCTAGTTTTTCGCCGTATTGGTAGCCAAAAAGTAAACCTTCTTTTATGGTGTGCCAACCGTTGGTTGCTGCGGCGATCGCTTCGTCGGTAAAATCTATGGGTGTGCGATATTGAGCAGTCAGTACGAACAACCGCACTGCCATCGGGTCAACTCCTCGATCCAGCAATTCTCGAATAGTGACAAAATTGCCCAAAGATTTGGACATTTTTTCACCATCTACCTTCACCATGCCGTTATGTAACCAGTAAAGCGACAGGGGTTTTCCTGTCACCGCCTCAGATTGGGCAATTTCGTTTTCGTGATGGGGAAAAATTAAGTCAGCACCACCAGCATGAATATCTATGGTATCACCCAAGCGATCGCGCACCATTGCCGAGCATTCAATGTGCCACCCCGGACGGCCTGCGCCCCAAGGTGACTCCCAAGCTGGCTCTCCCGGTCTTGCTGCTTTCCACAAAGCAAAATCGAAGGGGTCTTTCTTTTTTTGGTACTCTGGATCATCTACGTTGACGCGATCGCTAGCTCCGGCTTGCATATCCTCTAACTTGCGTCCTGAAAGCTTGCCATACTCAGCAAACTGCCGCACTGCATAATACACATCACCCTCAGCAGGGTAAGCAAAACCTTTATTTTCCAACTCATGAATTAACCGTTGAATGCCATTCATTGTGTAGGTGGCGCGGGGATATTCATCGGCTTCTTTGATTCCCAATCGCGCCATATCCTCAAAATATGCTTTGATAAAGCGATCGGCTACAGCTTCCATTGAAGAATGTTCAACACGGGCGCGATTGAGAATCTTATCATCAATATCGGTAAAATTTTGGATATATCGCACTTCATAACCGATAAACTGGAGGTATCGGCGCACTACGTCCCAAACGATGCAAGCTCTAGCATGACCCAAATGGCAGTAGTCGTAAACCGTCACGCCGCAGTAATACATCTTAACCTTGCCTGGCTCGACTGTTTTAAACGGTTCTTGACGACGGGTGAGGGTATTGTAAAGTGTTAGGGTCATAACAGAGTAATGCTGAAATAAGAAGATACGTAATAATAGGGTAAAGCAGCTGGGATGGCAGTCCAGCATCCCTATGCTAGTGTTTTATGGACTATCTGCGCTACATTACTATTTTTTGATTATTTGATAACAGCGCTATGCAATCAGCAGTTACACCCGAATCTTCGGCAATGGATACGCCCAAACAAGGAATGCCAGTAACAATTATTACTGGGTTTCTCGGTAGTGGCAAGACGACTTTACTTAATCATATCCTCAACAACCAAGAGGGTTTAAAAACCGCCGTTCTCGTGAATGAATTTGGCGAAATTGGCATCGACAACGAGCTAATTGTTTCCACTGGTGAGAACATGGTGGAATTAAATAATGGTTGTATCTGCTGCACTATTAATAATGATTTAGTAGATGCAGTTTACAAAGTTTTAGAACGCCAAGAAAATCTCGATTATCTAGTAGTAGAAACAACTGGTTTAGCAGATCCTTTACCAGTAGCTTTAACGTTTCTCGGCACAGAATTGCGAGATTTAACTCGCTTGGATTCGATTATTACCGTAGTAGATGCGGCGAATTACAGCCTAGATTTATTTAACTCGGAAGCAGCATACAGCCAGATTGCTTATGGCGATGTCATTGTGCTGAACAAAGCTGATTTGGTTGATGAAGCCACTTTGAATCAGTTAGAAGGAAAAATTAACGAAGTTAAGGAAGGAGCAAGAATTATTCGCGCCACGCGATCGCAAGTGCCACTTCCGTTAATTCTCAGTGTTGGTTTGTTTGAGTCTGATAAATATTTTGACACAGTGGTGGATGAACACGACCATCACGACCACGAGCATCACGATCATCATGACCATGACCACTCAACATGCGGTCACGATCATCACGATCATGACCACGATCACCATGACCACCATCATTCTGACCATTTAGAAAATGATGGTTTTACTTCCATCTCTTTCCAAAGTGACAAGCCTTTTTCTATTAGGAAGTTTCAGTATTTCTTAGATAACCAACTACCCTCAAATATCTTCCGAGCGAAGGGGATTATGTGGTTTGATGAAAGTCCGAAGCGTCATATTTTCCACCTTTGCGGTAAACGCTTCACCTTAGATGATGATGAATGGAAAGGTCAACTGAAAAATCAACTTGTGCTGATTGGTCAAAATTTAGATCGTGAGACTTTAATCACTCAACTCCAAAACTGCATTTGTTTACCTTCAACCTCTCGCGGTAAAGGGTTTGGGAAATAAAAAGGAGTACAGACGCGATGAATCGCGTCTGTACATGATGAAAGTTAAAATTGTGTACTTGTTCCCAGGTTCTACCTGGGAATTTGTTTTCAGTAGCTCTGATATTTGTTATATAGCGTTTTCCAGTCTGGTGAGATACAAGAACCCCACCCCCAACCCCCTCCCCGCAAGCAAGGAAGGGGCTATGATACACCTCATCTGATCGGGAAAAGCTATAGTTATTCGCTTGCTAACTTCCATCACTATGTCCATTGAATTGTTTAAAGTCAGTCGGATGGGTTAAGAACAACAATTATTTCTGTTAGCCTAATTCCCAGAGGTTTCCAGTGGCGATCGCTGGCAGAAAAAGTACCATCCCCAGAAACTGCTTGGTAGTCATTGGGGAACTTTTCGTAAGCATTAGGAGCAGCATCTACTCGCAAGATGACTTTACCCTGATAGCGGGATAATTTGCTACTATCTAGCAAAATAGTACCACCATAGTCCCATGCTAATCCATAGAGTTTGAAGTTACCTAACTTCTTGCGTAACTCACTTAAGGGAGTTCCAACACCAATACCTTCGCGGGTTTTCCAAGCTGAACCCAGGTTACGCACATCTAGAGGTTTCTTACGAGTATTATCACTCCAAACTATCAAGAGCGATCGCCCCTGATTTAGATTTACCTGCGTAGCTGCAAAACTACCCATTCCTTCAGGGCCAGAAATGGTTTTATCAACGAGATGGGATGCACCAAACAGCTTGACTAAATCTTGCTTGGTAGTTGTGCGTGCGATCGGCCCAACTCTTTCCCCAGGAATGATTAAAGTATCTTTTAATGGTTGCGATTTAGCAACAGTAATTGGATTATTTATTTTCTGAGGAAGTGCAAAGGCTGGATTTGCTGAATAATTTAGAAGTAAAGCTAACGCAGCCGTAACGATTCCTTTAATAGATGGCTTCACAGTGTACCTCTGCGGGAATCCGATTTGGGAGTGTTCAATATATTCAATTATTGCTTTTCAGTTTTAACTTCTACAATTTCCCAATTACAGATTCCCGATTTCTTCAAAATTTTATAAGAAGAATTCAGAACTCAGGAGTAAGAATGGGCTAAACCTTAGCTAATCGCTAACAGGTATGAATTCTCTAGGAGGAGGTGACAAATGGAGGTTTTAACAGTACTTCGTCCCACTACGCGCTTTCGCCCGAAGTCAAGCGAAAAAAATTAAAATATTCTCGCCTTAAAACTCTATCCCTTGATGGGTAAAGTATTCTGAATTCTGAATTCTGACTCCTGTTTTATTTCATCGCTCTCGTTGCATTTAAAATTGCCAGCAAAGCAACTCCGACATCAGCAAAAACAGCTTCCCACATTGTCGCTATACCAAAAATACCCAATCCAATAAATACGCCTTTAATGAATAAAGCAAAACCAATATTTTGCCAAACAATTTTGCGGGTTTTTCTGGCGATTTGGATTGCTTCTGCCACTTTTGATGGCGCATCTGTCATGATGACAATATCGGCAGTTTCTATCGCTGCATCTGAACCTAAACCACCCATTGCCATACCAACATCTGCTCTAGCAATCACTGGCGCATCATTAATACCATCCCCAACAAAGGCAACTTTACCATGCTTGCCGGCAGTGGTGAGTAACTTCTCAATAGCATTGACTTTTTCTTCTGGTAATAACTCGGCTTCGTAAGCATCTATGCCTAGCTGTTCAGCAATCCGAGATGCGATCGCTTGATTATCTCCTGTCAACATTACTGTTCTGTCTACACCTATTCGCTTGAGTACTTGAATAGCGTGTCTGGCATCTTCTTTCAGTTCATCAGCAATGACAATATACCCAGCGTAAATATTATCCACTGCTAGATGAACAACTGTTCCTTCTAACTGGCAACGATTGTGAGCAATATTCTCTCTATGGAGTAGGCGATCGCTTCCCGCTATTACTACCCGATTATCAACCTTGGCTCTAATTCCATAGCCTGCAATTTCTTCATAATCTCTTACTTCATAATCATCAATTTTTCCACCATAAGCCTTAAGGATAGATTGAGCAATGGGATGATTTGAGTGGGATTCTACTTTAGCAGCTAATTGCAGCAATTCTAATTCATTGTAACCATTTTGTGGTACTATCTTCGTTACTTTAAATACGCCTTGAGTTAATGTTCCTGTTTTATCAAACACAACTGTATTGACTGCATTTAGAGTATCTAAAAAAGTAGAACCTTTGACTAAAATACCACGTCTAGCCGCACCTCCTACACCTCCAAAATAACCTAACGGAATACTGATCACAAGCCCACATGGACAGGAAATAACTAGCAAAATTAGGGCACGATAAACCCATTCTGAAGGACTTGCACCAGAAATGAATAAAGGCGGTAATATTGCAATTGCTAGAGATGTAAAAACTACTATTGGCGTATAATATCGGGCAAATTTAGTAATAAATTTTTCTGTTTCTGCTTTTTTAGTTTTGGCATTTTGCACCAAGTCTAAAATTTTGGCAATAGAAGAGTCATCAAATAGTTTTGTGACTCTAATGCTGAGAACACCCATTTTATTAATCATTCCAGCCAAAACTGTATCACCCAACCTCATCGTTCGGGGTACAGATTCTCCAGTTAACGCAGATGTATCAACTTGCGAATTTCCATCTATAATTTCACCATCTAGGGGAATCTTTTCTCCGGGTTTGACGACGATAATATCTCCAATATTTACTGTATTTGGGGATACTTTTTTTAATTCTCCCTCTATTTGGATATTTGCATAATCTGGGCGGACTTCTAATAAAGCTTTAATAGAATTACGAGAACGACTAACGGCAATATCCTGGAACAATTCGCCAATTTTATAAAATAGCATGACTCCAACAGCTTCGGGCAATTTATGAATTGCGATCGCTCCTAGTGTCGCTACTGTCATTAAAAAAGTTTCATCAAATACTTTCCCTCTAAGTATATTGCGTCCCGCAGTTTTTAAAACACTCCATCCACTTAATAAATAGGCAGGGATAAAAAGGAGATATTCACCTATTGAGTAGAATGTATTATGTAATTGATTTTCAAAAATTACACCAGGCACATATAAACTTAAAATTGCTACCAAAGGCAATATCTCATTTTTTAGATTGAATTCTCCACCGTGTTCGTGATTATGGTCATGGTCATGGTTATGATTTTCATCATGATTGTGATTATGATTCTCATGATGGTCATGTTCACAGCTGCAACAGCCTGAAGATTCTGAATGTAGTTTTTGCTTCATTTTTTTGATTTAGGCTAACAAATTACTTGGTGGATTAACCTTTTTCTAAATGTAATAAAAAAAAGAGTTTTTTACAAGTTAAACATTTAAGAATGAGAATCTATATCAAATTTATTGTTAAATATTGATGCTATTTTTTGGTCAGAATTAAAATTTATAATCTAGGAAATATAGCGATAGTGATTATCAATTTTATCGAATAATCCAACAGATAACTTTTGTTCGTAGTGAGCGATTTATCTGTTGGCATGAGATTTTATCGAACAGAATTCAGGAGTCAGAATTCAGCTTGGGTATTCTGTATGACTGATAGCGTAGTGGTAGCGAGTCTTGCCTACGGCACGCTGCGCGAACGAGCGTCTGAATAATCGGCGTTTTTGCACCCCCACCAACTTGAAAATTTGATGGTCTTCAATTCCTGCACGGTCTGAATCCCCGACTGTAAGCGTTGCGGAAAGCGAATCCGCGTTCGCGCTAGCGTCTCGTAGAGAGCGTCTTGATTCTGACTCCTGAATTCTGACTTCTGAATTCTTCTTCAAAGGTTTTTAAGCCCAAACTTAAAGCCTATTTGACTACTTAACGATCCTGTGAAAAGAACTTTGTGAAAAAACTGGGTAGATATGGAACCTTTTTGGATAGCAAGTGTCAAGCTAGCTATTCTTAGGGAAAACTCACTTGAAGTTTGAAAGTTAATAGAATACCCTAAGCTAGTAGACGATTTTCTCAAGGAAATTTATGAACAAAAAAATTCTTCTGAATTTGCTTTCTACTTCCTCAATCTTTGTATCGATGATGTCTACGCTGGTGACATTTCATCCTGCCCATGCTAGTGGTAGTATTACACAGCGATTACTGCACACACAAGATGGTCGTACCTGTATCACTAACCCACATGGTGGAACCGATTTTGTGTGTATTCGAGATTCAGAGAGAACGAAACCGTATACCTCATCTACCCGTTCTGCAACTATTGTCACATCTGTATCAGATCAAAATGTTGCAATGTTGAATTTTACTGACGAAGAAAGTGATGCTGCAATTAAGACATTTGGCTGCGACTGTCCATTGTGCATAAATTCTTTGCGTCAGTTGCGCGGTACTGGAAACTTGGTGTACTAAGGTTGAATAGCGCTTGTAGCGATTACAACTTCTGTTAAATACATGTGATTAATTACGTATAGAAAATATACGAAACCGAAAAAGCATTTTTAACTAAGTACCAGTACTATTAAATTTAAATTCATTCTTGGGACAGTTTTTAGGGGCAATTCATGAAAAACTCCACCCCCTTTTGGGTGGAGTTTTTGGGCATAGGGAATAGAGAATGGGGCATGGGGAAGAAGGAAAGGAGTAGGGAGCAGGGGGAGCAGAATTAATAACCAATGCCCAATGCCTTGTGTGCGTTACAGTACCCTGTTTATTCAACCACCTCATTTACAGGGAATCTATCAATCAACTGCATTGCTCGATAAGCATTACGTAAGAAAGAGTCTGGTAAATGTGGGACGTGGGGTATTTGTGATAATAAATCCAACGTCCGGCGGAGAATTCTCACCACATCGCCTTCATCCAAGGTGGTATTTTCACAGAGTTCTGTCCACTCCATTCCTAGCGCCCATTGTTCGACTATGGCAATTAACTCAAATTCCAACCATATAGGCAGCGCTACGTTATACCGCCGTTGTAGTTGGAACATTTGCCGACGAATTCCCCGCAATTTTGCTAAGGCTTCTGCCACTTCATTACTAAGCTCAAAGTTAACCTTGCTATCTGGACGGGGTGTTTCCATCACCAAACCGGCGGCGGCGGCGGCTAAATGGTGGGGATCTAAATTATCCAATTCACCACTAGCAAATACTAAACCTAGCCACAACTCATTTTCACCCCGAATGGCGGCAGAAATTTGCCCTAATTGTGTGGGCACTAAGTTATCTAAAGCGCCAAAGTGTTGCAGAATTGAGATTAAATTGAGAAATTCTTCCCAATGGCGTTGTGACTGTTGCTCTACTTGCCCTTGTAGCTGTTCGAGTTCGGCTTCTAGTTCGACATATTTGGCGCGACGCTTGAAAAGGGTGGCAGCATTGCCTGATTGATGTAGAGGATGAGCTTCTAGTTGTTCTTGGACGGCAGCAGTGCGACTGAGTTGTTCTGCTACTTCTGGTGCCAGATGGGAAGATTCTATCGGATTAGGAATACGCACTGCGATCGCAAAGCTTTCTTCGTTACCACGGCGCGACTGTCCGGGTTTCAAAGGCATCTCTGGCGGTGGTAGTAAATCTGGTGACACTTCAATGCGTGGCAATTCGGCATATAAATCGACTACATCCCCTGTGGTTGCCACATACCAGCGATTATCATGCCCTAAGCATACCAAGTAGGGAGCTTGACCAGAACCAGGCGATTTTCCCACTAACACTGCGGTTACTGGTGAAGACACTGTGATATTTTTGCCTTTGAGACTCAACAGAGTTCCTGACACTGCAAAGTCTAACATCATCCCTAATTCTTCTTTTCTATCTTCCTGTGCTTGCTCTTGCAGGGTTTTTAATATCTGGCGTTCAACTTTCAGGCGTTGCCGTAATTTTTCATAAATAGCCAGTTCATTTTCATCAACTGCGGCGATTTGCTCATGTAGTTGAGCTAATTGTTTTTCGAGTTCGGCAATCTCATCGTATTCTGGCCTTAAATGCAAGGTGGCCATGTACTGCCCAAAACTGCGTTCTATTAGTTCCCTGGTTTGCTCTAGGGTGTGCGTTTGCAGCAAGTTAAGTACCATGCCATAACTGGGCGTAAACTGGCTTACCAGGGGGTCTGGCTTGGACGTTCCCAAATATGCCGCTTCTTTAGCTCCTTCAAAGGGAGTTTGGACTGTCACCACATGACCTTGTTTATCCATCCCCCGACGGCCTGCCCGTCCCGCCATTTGCAAGAATTCGGAAGCATTTAATAGGCGGTGTCCGGTGTCAGTCCGCTTGGAAAGGGTAGAAATTACCGTTGTTCGGGCGGGCATATTAATTCCCGCGGCCAGTGTCTCAGTGGCAAATACTACTTTAATCAGCCCTTGCTGAAATAGTTCTTCTACCAATGCTTTCCATGCAGGTAGAATCCCGGCGTGGTGGGCAGCAATTCCCCGGTATAGAGGGGCAATTTGTCCAGAACGCCCAGCTTCAGGATTACGGGCTAAAAAGTCATCAATTTGTTGCCGCAAAATCTGGGATTCTTCATTATTTACCAGCCATAAATCACCCACTTCCGCCACCGCTTTATCACATCCCCGGCGGCTGAAGATAAAGTAAATCGCTGGTAGCATATCGCGTTGCTCTAACTGGCTCAAGGTATAAATTATACCAGGAGCTTCAGGTCTACCGTTTCTCCCTCTGTCCCTTTCTCCCCCTCTCCCCTTCTTCTTCTGAAGAAGACGGGGGTTAATTTTGGTTTTGCTATCATTCAGCAGGGGAAATAACCCTTTGGGATTGCAAAAGTGAAATTCTAAGGGGACTGGGCGAAAATCGGAGTAAATCAGGTCTGTTGGGCCGTGAACGCGATTTAACCAATCGGTGAGTTGATCGCTATTGGCAACCGTTGCGGAAAGGGCTGCCAGTTGCACTTCACGGGGACAATAGATGATGGATTCTTCCCAAACTGTACCGCGCTGGCGATCATTCATGTAGTGGCACTCATCAAGTATTACCGCTTCTACGTCTACTAATGAGATGCCGACTTGCCCGATCGGTGTGCCGTAAAGCATATTTCGGAAAATTTCTGTAGTCATCACCAAAATCGGTGCATCCCTGTGAATGGAGGCATCTCCAGTTAACAGTCCGACTTGATCAAACCCAAATTTTTCTCGAAAGTCACGTAATTTTTGATTCGACAGTGCCTTTAGGGGAGTGGTATAAAATACACGTTTCCCCCGCGATAGGGCGCGATAAATGGCGTATTCTCCAACTAATGTTTTGCCCGAACCTGTGGGCGCACACACGACTACGGAGCGTCCGGCGTTTAGGGACGCGATCGCATCTTTTTGAAACTGATCCAGATCAAAGGGAAATATAGCCCCTAAGTCAAGTTCTGGAGACGGTGCAGGATAATTCACTCAATCACATTTGCAACCAGATTGTTTACTATATTAACGAGTCTTTTGTCAACTTCGTTAATAGTCATTTGTCATTGGTCATTGGTCATTGGTCATTTGCAAAGGACAAATGACAAATGACTAATGACTCTTATTTATTTTCCCAGTTCTTGCGATCGCTCTGTGGCAGCTTTGACTGCTTCAATTAAAGCTGAACGGAATCCTGCCTGTTCTAGTTTGGCGATTCCTGCAATGGTTGTACCACCGGGGCTAGTAACGCGATCTTTTAGTTCTGCTGGGTGCATTTTGGTTTCATGCAACAGTTTCGCTGTTCCTAGTACGGTTTGCAATGCTAGTTGATTGGCAATTGCTCTAGGTAAACCTGCGGATACTCCGCCATCAGCAAGTGATTCTACTAGCAGCGCCACGTAAGCTGGCCCGCTACCAGATAGCCCTGTGACTGCATCCATCAGTCCTTCTGAGACTTCCACAACTTCACCCACAGCCGAAAAAACTTGCTGTGCTATTTGGTGATGCTTGGCATTTGTATATGCACCCAAACAAATGGCGGTAATCCCTGCTCCCACAGTTGCAGGGGTGTTGGGCATTGCTCTGATAACTGGCAATTGCACAAATGCAGCTTCTAGCTGACTTAAAGGCACACCCGCCAGTATGGAAATAATCAGGGGTGAGTTTTCTCTATTAAGAATATCAATATCTGCTAATTCTTGAGCGATCGCACTGAATACCTGTGGTTTCACTGCCAAAAAGACAACTTCTTTGGCTTGCGTGAAAACCTCACTATTATCTGTTGTCACAATAACATCATATTGCTGCTTCAAAAAATCTAGGCGAGAAGGTAGCGGTTCGCTAACTATAACTTCTGATGATTGATAAATTCCACGCGCGATAAGGCAGGATAAGAGCGCTTCTCCCATTATCCCACCACCAATTAACCCAAATTTTATAGTCATTAATTATTTGTCATTGGTCATTAGTCATTAGTCATTAGCTATTGATCATTAGTTTTAGACAAAGCACAAAGAACAAATGACAAAGGACAAATGACTAACAACTAATTGAACTTTATTGTGCCATCCGATTAGTTTCGTTGCCCCAGGTTTGATTAGGAGAACCTGTAGGACGAGCGGGGCGTGCTGGGGGTTGTGGTACTTCATGAAGAACGCCACCTTGGGTACTAACTTGGACACAGCTTGGTGTAAACAAGAAGATGCTCTCACCAATGCGCTCTTGATGTCCATCTAGTGCGTAAGTACCACCTGCAACAAAATCTACTGCTCGTTGAGCTTGATCTGGGTCCATGATTGTCAGATTTAATACCACTGACTTCCGTTCTCGTAACGCTTGAATTGCCTGGGGCATTTCTTCAAAGGTGCGCGGTTCGAGGACTAAAACTTCCGAAATTCCGTTAATTGCTCCTGGCATACCAATCACATTCCCCATTGGCTTTGAACCTGCTGCGATATCATCTCCCATTGTAGGCACTGGTTCCCGCCAGCGTCGATTTTGAGCGGTTGCGCTCTCTTGTGGGGCTGGGGGTTGGGGATTTTCTTGCTGATACAGATTTTGGTAATTATTATCTGTTTCTGGTTCTTCTTCGTAATATTCGTATTCCACTTGCTCATTTAGACCCACAAAGTCTCTGAGTTTGGAAAAGATGTTGTTCATTGTCTGTGTACTCTCCTGGTGCGAATAGCCTGTTTGACTTGGCTTAGGATTTATTTAGATAGGAGCGCTCGCTACATCGGTGGATACTTCAGCAAGTATATTGCTATTTGTAGTCCATACTAAGGGTTTTGGCGATGAACTGACACTTATTGGAAAGGTCTGTGCATCGCCTAAACATAATAATGAGTCAAGATTATATCCTAAGGTTTGTCCGAAGGAAAGTTCTTTTTACCCCATTTTCTCGTGGCGATTGCTCTTGTCAATACTATATCCTTTGTTTCTAATTGCACCAGTCTGTTAGAAAATTCTTGTCATCAAATCCCGATCTCTATTAATACTGACTTGCAAGGCTAACGAGCAAACGCTAAGAGCGATCGCCAAACAATATTGTTCCTAATCGTACCATTGTTGCACCTGCTTGCACTGCTAGTTCGTAGTCGCCTGACATACCCATAGATAGTTGCTGCATTTTAATGTGTGACCAGTTTTGTTCCTGGATTTTCTTTGCTAGCTCACGATTGAGATTAAACACATTCAAAATTTCCGAATTATTTAATCCTGAAGGCGGAATTGTCATCAAACCTTGAATTTGTAAATTTTTGTATTGGTCGAGCGTGGGTAAATCAGCCAAAAGTTCTGACACACTCCAACCAGACTTATTGGCATCGGGGAGAATTTTCACTTGCAAGCAAACTTTGGGACTCACTCCTAGCTGCTGCGCCAATTGGTCTAAGCGCTGTGCCAGCTTCAAATTATCCACGGAGTGAATCCAAGAGAATTGTTCAAGGGCTTTTTTAGCTTTATTGCTTTGCAAATGTCCAATAAAGTGCCAGGTAATATCCGGTAAGTCTTGCAACTCGGCTTGTTTGCTGGCAGCTTCTTGGATACGACTCTCCGCAAAATCACGAATTCCTGCGGTGTATGCAAACCGAATGGCCTCGGCAGGAACTTGTTTGCTCACAGCAATCAATTTGACTGAAGTTGGTAGGGAGGAACGAATGGAAACAATACGTTCAGAAATCGAACTACTCATTGGAAGGTGCGCTGGAAAACACTCTGAAGCTGATCGTACTCCTGAGAATGTCCACTGCGCCGCAGGGTACGTAAGCGATTTTCCAACATCATTCTCGCCTCAGTACGTCCTAGAGACTGGAATTTAACACCTTTAACGTCATTTGCCACCAAAAAAAACAGGCGCTGGGCATAAAGTGTAGTGAACAAATCCTGGTTCTCATCAACCATACAGATTTTGTAAAGTAAACCCCAAGTTGGATGGTTTATGTAAGTTTCTGCGTTTTCTGGATTCATTTAATAGTCAAGGTGTAGTCAAGGTGGGAGTTATATATCTTTTCGCAGTGAATTCCAAACATTCAGACGATAATACCAACATTCGTCAGAATATTTGCTTAAAATGCAAAATTGCGGTTACGAAGACCTCGATCTAGTTTCTAATTGGCAGATGAAGCTAGTGGTAGTGAAGCGAAATGGTACAACAGATGCCGCAAAGCGTAGATTCCGAGAGTAGAGGCTGGTTGATAGATATCACCATCTGCTTTGGTGACTTCAATTGACCAATTTGTAGGGAGCAAGGTACAAAACAGCCCCGATCCTTTTGTTAAAAGTTCGACCTAGCAAGAGAAAACACCCTTTGAAGTTTTCAATGGCAACAGCCAACTTTTCAACTTCTTTCCATACTGCCACAACTGCGGCTAAATGGCACAAAATGGAATTGGGAATTGGGAATTGGGCATTGGGAATTGGGCATTGGGAATTGGGAATTGGGAATTGGGAATTGAGTATAGTTATTCTGCTTGTCCCCTTGTCCCCTTGTCTCCTTGTCCCCATTCCCCATTCCCCATTCCCTATTGATTATTCAGCATTTTCAAGGCTGCCAATTGTGCTTGGGCTTTGTGCAGAGATTCATACCATTCTTTCTCAGGATCGCTGTCTGCGACAATTCCTGCGCCAACTTGTCCCCAGACGGTGTTGAGTGCTGAGTACCCAATAAGGGTTTCTTCTCCTGCTTGTTGAGACGCGGGAGCTAATAGCAGGGTGCGGATTAAGATATTTAAATCTAGATGGCCACGCCAATCTAAATAGCCACAGGAACCGTAAAACAAGCTGCGTCGCACGGGTTCTAGTTCTTCAATAATTTCCATACAACGGACTTTCGGACAGCCTGTAATTGTACCACCTGGGAATGTGGCACGAATCAAATCAATAGCTGTGCGTTCGGCTTCGCCGTGCCGTAGGCATTCGCTTTTTAAAGTACCTTTGATGTTGCTGACAAGATGCATCACATGGCTGTATCGCTCAATTGTTAGCAATTCGTCAACAGTAACGGTTCCCCATTCACAAACTCGCCCTAAATCATTGCGTTCCAAGTCCACTAGCATGATATGTTCTGCACGTTCTTTGGTGTTGCTGAGTAAATCTTGTGCCAGTTGTATATCTTGTTCTAGTGTGACACCACGCGATCGCGTCCCTGCGATCGGTCTAGTTTCGGCTTGCCGATTTTGCAACATTACCAACCGTTCCGGCGAACAACTTATTACTTCTCCCCAGGGTGTCTGCCAATAGCTGGCAAAAGGTGAAGGATTGATTTTTTGCAAGGCTTGATAAATTTCCCAACCAGCAGCCGATGTAGACGCTTGAAATCGCAATGAAAGATTTGCCTGAAAGATATCTCCGGCTTGAATATATTTTTTTGCCTGATTTACGGCTGTTTCGTAATCTGCTTGCGATGTCAAAAATAGAGGAGGAGATGGGGCATAGGGCATAGGGCATTGGACATTGGTTATTTTTTCTATCTCCCCATCTCCTTCATCGCTTCGTCTTTTTTCCAATTTTTTCTCTAACCGATCGAGTCCACTTGCATCACTAGCAGCTAGCCAAAGAATTTGTTGCGCGTGATCCAAAACGGCAAAACAATCTGGTTCATACCAAAAAGCTATAGGAAATGGTAGGGGATCAATTTTATGATGGGGTAACTGTTCAATTTCCCATGCCACATCGTAGCCTAACCAACCTAACCAGCCGCCCGTGAAGGGCAGGGCGGGACATTGGTTATTTTCCTTGTCTCCTTGTCCCCTTGTCTCCTTGTCCCCCTCATTTCTCTCTACTTGTTGCTGTAACAACTTTTCGAGGAAGGGAAAAACCTTTCCTACTTCTGGTGTCCACATCTGAGGGATGCCATCAACTAGACGAGGAGCGCCTGCACAGATAGAATATCGGCTGAGTTGGGGATGATCGATTGGCGTTGGGTAGGGACTTTCTAGTAGGGTTGCAATTGCGGGCGCGGCGGTGGGGCGAAAAAGAGTAGCAAAAATTTCAGAACCTGTGCGCTTTTCTAAGGGTAGCGATCGCCAATACCAAGCCTTGATCATACTTGTTTCTAAGCGTTGTTAATAGTTAGTTAACAGTTTTCAGCAGTGAGTACAAATAACTACAACTACTGGCAATTACCTCTATACCATTTTCTCAATGCAAAATTAAACTTGAGTTCCTATAGCTATGCGTATTCCCCAGAATACAATTAAAATCGCAATAGCAAGCCAGTCACGCGCTTTAAATCGTAAATCGTGCCACTGCACTCTATGTTCGTTGGGACTGGTAAAACCCCGAACCGTCATTGCATTTGCCATTTGATCGGCTCGTAAAAGCAGATTTTCTAAAAGTCTTTCTGCGACTGTCATCCAAACTTTGAACCCTCCTTTTAATCCCAGCTTTTTCCAGTTAATTGCTCTCGTCATCACAGAGCGAAATAAGTTTTGCACTTCTTCTAAAACTAGAGGAATAAAGCGCAAGGATAAGGTTAAAGTTAAAGCAATTTCTGTAACAGGTAACTTGAAGCGTCTCAGGGGTTGCATGAGGCTTTCTATACCAGATGTGATTTCTTCTGGTGCGGTTGTCAGCAGATACAGGTTGGTGCTGTAAATTACGGTAAATATTAATGTACTCAGCCTTACTGCCAAATCCAAGGAGCGACGAGTTACTTTGACTGGGCCTTTGTGAAATAGCACATAGCTGTATTTTTTGCGATCGCTTACCTGCTCTGGAACAATATTTTTAGAATTTACTGGCTGGGTTAATATTTGTTCATTAGCTGGTAGGCGTGGCTGATAATCTACACCCATTCCATCAGGGCTGATGGCTCCGATCGCTAAGACAAAAAACGATAGCATTAAGAGCCAACCCATTTGTTGCTGCCATACTCGGCGGGGAATCCTGGCAATCAAGGTGGCAATAATCAATACTACTACCAGCAGCACCCGCCAAAAGTTGTTGGCTAAAACATAGCTTGTTAAAAAGCTCATCAACCAGGCGAACTTGACTCGCGGATCGATTTTATGCAGCCAAGTTTGGGGTTGTTCTAAATAAAGTCCAAGTGGCAGCGATCGCAGTAAATCCATTTTAGATAGAGTTAGGAGTTAGGAGTTTAATTTATAACTTTTACCTTGTACTGCTATCAAGCTCAAGGCGATAGGGTTTTATAGTTAGCAATTTTGAATTTAACTTATAACTCCTATACAGATGCAATTAATCGCGCCTCTTGTACAGACGCGATTCATCGCGTCTCCTAACTTATTTTGACGCGAGTTGCTCTATTAACATTACCAATTTCCGCATCACGGACTTTTTTGCTGCGCCAAAGTAAAATAATGGGCGTGCCTTTAAATCCTAGCTGTTGGCGGAATTGGCGTTCAATGTAGCGGCGGTAGTTGTCGTTGAAGCGTTTAGAATCATTGACAAATAGTGCGATCGTTGGTGGTTGGCTACTTACTTGTGTACCATAATAAATTTTGCCCTGACGGCCACCACGAGATGCTGGGGGTGAATGCCAACTAACAGCGTCTGTTAATACTTCGTTAATAACTGATGTGCTGACACGACGTTTATGTGATTCAGCCGCCGTTTTCACCAATTCGAGAATCTTTTCTACCCGTTGTCCTGACAAGGCACTCACAAAAATTGTTTCTGCCCATTCGGTAAAATGTAACCGTGATTGCAGGGTTTTTTCGTAATCGTAGATTGTGTAAGAGTCTTTCTCGACAGCATCCCATTTGTTAACGACAATAATGCAAGCTCGACCTTCTTCAATAATCCGCCCAGCTAATTTTTGGTCTTGCTCAGTGACTCCATCTACAGCATCTAGTACTAATAAAACCACATCAGCGCGACGAATCGCTTTGAAAGCACGGTTAATACTAAAGAATTCTGTGCCGTATTCTATATGTTTCTTTTTGCGAATACCGGCAGTGTCAATTAAGCGGTAAGTTTGTCCGTCTCGTTCAATAACGGTATCAATTGCATCGCGGGTTGTGCCAGAAATTGGGCTAACAATTGCTCTCTCTTCACCGACAAAAGCATTCAGTAAGCTCGATTTTCCTACATTCGGGCGGCCGACAATTGCCACTTTGATTTCATTAGTTTCGGGGATGTCTTCAACAGCAGGGATGTGATTAACTAATTCGTCAAGTAAGTCTCCTGTACCACTGCCATGAATTGCGGAGATGGGGTAAGGTTCGCCCAATCCCAATTCCCAAAACTCGGCAGCTTGCATTAAGCCTTGATCTGGAGATTCACATTTATTTACAGCTAGTAGCACAGGTAAGGGTTGTTGGCGCATCCATTCGGCGATTTCTAAATCTGCCGATGTGGGGCCTGTTTGACCATCTACGACAAAAATAGCAGCACAAGCTTCTGCAAGGGCTGTCATTGCCTGCTGGCGAATTAATGGTAAAAATTCGGTATCATCATTAAAGACTAAACCACCAGTGTCTACGACTAAAAATTCGCGGCCATTCCAGAAAGCTGGCATGTAAGTGCGATCGCGTGTCACTCCCGGTTCATCATGGACAATCGCCGTTTGTTCCCCGGCGAGTCGATTAACCAGGGTGGATTTGCCCACATTTGGACGTCCGATAATTGCAACAATTGGCAGTGCCATAAAACCAGGGTAAGTGAGAGGTGTAGTATATCACGTAATTACATTTTACTCACTTTCAACTTGAAGTTTTAATAATTTTCCAACCTGGTAGGCTTTGATAGCTAAGAGTCGAACAAAAAAACAGGAAATTATATTTATGCAGGAGATTGAAAACTTAGGAGTGACTGTAGAAGAGTATTTGGATGGATTAGCGATAGGTATTGATATTTTAGAATTGAAGCGGTTAGAAGCAAAGGGAATTCCCACAAACCTGGCTTTGGAAGTTATGGCGATCGCACCAAAGGTAATCAATGGTACGGCTACTCCTGAAGAAGTTGTTAGAGGACTAATGATTTTAACACCATCGCTTAGAAAACAACTTGAATAGAGGAATATCCAAAAAATCATGGGTTTTGATTTTGGAGATTAAGACATGTATTGTAGTCCTGCATCAATTTACTTCTAATGCCCCCAAAGCTTTTAAAGTTGCTACCTCTGCTTCAGTCAACCCCATCACTTCAGTAATAATCATGCCTTCGTAAGGGCGGGATGGTCTTAAAGTTAGTTCAAGCTTGTCAGAACGCTCGATAGATTTGAGTGAAAAGCTTAATGTCTAATGTTTTGGGACATTTTCTGACATCAAACTCAGCTTTAAAAAATAAAAAAGGTAGGAAACCCTACCTTTTACCCAAAAAAAGCATTTTGTAACCAAATACCAAATTCAATATCACACAAGTTTTTGACGAATCTATTGCAAAACTATGACAACGGTATGACGGTTAATTTGCAATTGATTTCGCTATTGCTCCCAGCTGCAACCCAGGTGGATAGCTACCTTCTTCTTTTACCCGCTTGATTTCAGTGTCTGTGAGCCGCAAATTTAACTTTTGTGCCAACGATCGCACAATATCTCCTCGATCAATTACACCAGCTACAGCGCCAGCAGGAGAAAGGACGGTAATTCGAGGTAACTGCTCATTTTCCAGCTTGTTAATTACCTCAGCTATGGTTGTTGCTTCGGTAACAGTGGGTATTTCTGTCAGGGGATGCACTATGCTGTGTAAGGTTTGAGTTTCCCATTCACTTCTTTGGGTTAGACGAAAATCGTCAATGGAAACTAGACCCCGATAACGTCCATCAGAAGCAGCAAAATAAACCTGTGAGGGAGCGGTTTCCAATAAGTATAAATCGGCAAAGGAGCGTAATGTCTGGTCAGCATCGACAACCCGAAAGTCACGAGTCATGGCATCAGCGGCCACTACTTTGAGTAGGCTTTCTTGCAATGTGGTCACGTTGTCATAACTGCTGGCGTTGCGGACAGCAAACCAACCCAACATCGCAATCCACAAACCAAGTACTAATTCTCTTGTTAAGAAATCTACAACAAATCCTAGAGCGATCGCACTATAACCCAAAATTTGCCCAGCCCTTGCAGCCCAGTGTATTGCTTGGAAACGATTACCTGTGACTTGCCATAGTGCTGCTTTTAACACTTGTCCTCCATCTAGAGGCAAACCGGGAATCATGTTAAATAGAGCTACCACCAAGTTAATTCTCGCCAAATCTCCGACCATCACACTGAGGGGACTGGTGTCAGGGATTACGGTAACTCCTAAGCGGAGTAGGAAAAATAGTATGATACTCACCAATGGCCCTGCGATCGCTACTTGAAAGGCTTTGAAAGGAGTTTTAGATTCTTCTTCAATAGCAGCAATCCCGCCAAATAGAAACAGAGTAATTGAATTAACTTTAATGCCTTGCGATCGGGCTACCAAGCTGTGACCTAATTCATGCAGCAACACCGAACTAAATAGCAACAGTGCCATAATTATCCCAGCACTCCAAGCTATAACAGTTCCCCACTCTTGGTAAGCTACCCCAAAATTGAGGGTTGCCAACCCTAAAATTACAAACCATAAAGGGTCTAAAAATAGGGGAATTCCAAATAAAGACCCAATTTTCCAATTTGTTTGCATTACATTGTCCTAAAACTAGATATTGCCAGTAATTCTTATACTGCAATATTTGCGTATATACTTACACGTATATTTTTGAGCATCAATTCGGTAGTGCCGAGTTACGAAATGCTCTTATTTCTAGAATAGACAATTAATGCCTGTGAACAAAAGTCTAAAATTGGGAATTGGGAATTGGGAATTGGGAATTGGTTATTTCCCCCTTGCTCCCTGCCCCCCCCCCCCCCCCCCCCCCCCCCATTCCCTCGTTAGATGGAAAAAATAATTTAGATAATGCCGAGATTACTCAAGCCTAATACAGTACCAGTGCCGATCAGGTGGCCAGCGCTCATTGCGGCGAGGAATGTAGCAGCGCTGGGATTATTGAACAGCGACGGAAAAGGCAAAGGCATCTTAGGGCCAATGTGAGGATAGCGAATTGTCCGAGGAATAATCAAAAGAAATAATAGACAAGCGCCAGCAATAATTCCAGCTTCAGTCAAGTTCCATTCAGTGCCAGTTTTGGGTAAAGTGGCCTGGGCTGCTAATAAGATTGATGACATCATAGTTCTTTCTCCTGCATGATATTAACTCAATAAACCTTAAAGAGGAGATTATTCCCGTCTCTAAAGCCATATAAATGCTCCTCTAACGAAGTATTTGGATCGTCGTTCAAGGGGAAGGTTAATCCCTCCCCCTTGAGTTAGACGTACTACACAGAGGTCTACTAGCTAATGCTTATGAGTTACCTTGCTGGAGAAAGAACTAAAATCGTTTTTAGGAGTTTTGTATTGAACGCGGCGTTACTAATAACGCCGCTATCATTGCAAAACTACAGACGACCGATGTTAGTCAGTCCTAAAACGATGCCAACGCCGATAATATGACCAAAAGCCATCGCTGCGACGAATGTTGGAATACTAATCGGCAGGATGGGGAATTTGGGGCCAACTAAGGGTTTTTCAATCCTAGTACTTAGCAAAACAATTACTAAGCTACTGATGCTGATGATAATGCCTACTGTAGGATTCCACACAGGTGTTGGGGGAACAGTTGCCTGGGCTGCTAGTAAAATAGATGAAATCAATCTTTTGTCTCCTAAAATGTAGACCTACAAAATTATAAAATTACCAAGGCACAAAAGTTTTTCGGATAGTTTAGACTTTTTTGATAATTATTATTAGATTTGTTAAATTTTTATGCGCGTTAAAATTTGCGGCATTACTCAACCACAGCAGTCTATAGCGATCGCCTCTCTGGGCGCAACAGCACTAGGATTTATTTGTGTACCAAACTCACCTCGCTACGTGACTACATCCCAAATTCGGGCAGCCGTGGCAGAACTGTCGGACAATATTGACACAATTGGGGTTTTTGCTAACGCTAGTATTTCTGAAATCAGTCAGATAGTTGTTGATTCTGGGTTAACTGGTGTCCAGTTACATGGGGACGAATCGCCAGATTTTTGCTACCAATTGCGTCAAGAGTTACCTAATGTCGAAATTATTAAAGCGTTTAGGATTCCTAGTCTTGAGCATCTGGACACGACAGGTAATTACACAAAATACGTAGATACTTTACTACTTGATGCCTACCATCCCGAACAACTTGGTGGTACAGGCAAAACCTTAGATTGGAAAATATTAGAGAAATTTAACCCCGATTGCCCTTGGTTTTTAGCTGGAGGATTAACAGCAGATAATATTGTTGAAGCTTTAAGTCAGGTTAATCCTAGTGGCATTGATTTATCTAGTGGTGTGGAACGCGCACCTGGAGATAAGGATTTAGATAAAGTAACCAAGTTGTTTGAGAAATTAGGGAATAGGGAATGAGGAATGGGTAAGAAGCAGGGGAGCAGGGGGCAGGGGGCAGGGGGCAGGGGGCAGGGAGCAGGAGGCAGGGGGCAAGGGGGAAATAACCAATTCCCAATTCCCAATTCCCAACTCCCAATTCCCAATTCCCAATTCCCAATTTTTTAAAAGAACCCTCCTTGGTGACGAATCAAGTTAAAAAATTCTTCGCGGGTTTTCTGATCCTCTTGAAATACACCAACCATTGCACTAGTAACAGTCCAAGAACCAGGTTTTTGCACACCCCGCATTACCATACACATGTGGCTAGCTTCCATTACAACGGCTACGCCTTGAGGTTCAAGGATGGTCTGGATTGCTTCGGCAATTTGACGGGTTAACCTTTCTTGCACTTGCAAGCGACGAGAATACATCTCAACAATGCGGGCTAGTTTACTTAGTCCGACAACTTTTTGGTTGGGGATGTAAGCAACGTGCGCTCTACCCATGAATGGCAGCATGTGATGTTCGCACAGACTAAAGAAATTAATATCTCTAACTAGTACCATCTCGCTATGTCCTTCATCAAAGATGGCATCGTTAACAAGGTCTTCAAGGGATTGATTATAGCCACTGGTAAGAAACCGCATTGCCTCGGCTACCCGTTTAGGTGTTTTGAGGAGTCCTTCACGTTCAGGATCTTCGCCAACGCCCAATATTATTGCCCGTACCGCGTCTTTCATTTCCTCCATCTGCTCCTCTCTTGGCGGGAACACATCTGCTGGTCGCCCATTATGAGTATTCCGATCGGGTCTGGGAGTTATAGCTTCTGCCAAATCGGGAATCAAAGGCGATTGAGAGGAATTGGAAGCGTTGGAACTAGCAATAGTCATGATTCAGTCTTGGTTATGATTTGAATTTAGTTATGAGTTATGAGTTATGAGTTATGAGTTATGAGTTAAAAATTCTAATTCCTAACTGCTAACTGCTAACTCCTAACTTCGCAATTTAAAGTGCGCCGGCGCTGGGCATAAGGATCAATTCGTCAATAACTGCCTGTTGTGGTAACAGAACTGTGTGGAGAATTGACTGAGCAACAATTTCCGGGGTTAACATTTTGGAACGGTCTAAGTTGACATTGACTGTCTCTGTATCCCAAAGTTCGGTATTGACTGCGCCAGGACAAATAGCTGTAACACGAATGCCGTGGGCGCGTTCTTCTTGTGCCAGGGTTTGAGAGAGGGCTATCAAACCAGCTTTGCTGACACTGTATGCTCCCCAACCAGGAAAGGGTTGCTTGGCGGCTATTGAGGCGACGTTGATAATTGTGCCTGTGCCGCGATCGCGCATTGAAGGTAAAATCCCGACAATGCACTGAAACACGCTGGTAAGATTCAAGTCAATTACCTGTTGCCAGCCCTCTAAGGGAGTTTCGGTCAAAGTGGCTGTGTAGGCAAGACCCGCACTGTTTACCAAAATATCTATATCACCATCAAGGGCGATCGCTTGGATCTTTTCTTTTACTTCAGAGATCCGCGCTAAATCTACAGCGTAAACTTTAGCTTCCACCCCAGTATGCTGTACAGCTTGTGCCACCGCCTCCAACTTATTCAAAGAACGGCTGACTAAGGCGACATCTATTCCGGCTTTGGCAAAGGCTAAAGCTGTTGCTTTCCCTATTCCACTACTTGCCCCAGTAATTAAGGCGCGTCGTTTTTGCTCAACACTCATGCCGTCTCCGAATTTTTTGGCAGTTCCCAAAACCTATTACCATTCAATTATTCACAGTTCTTGGTTTGGATATATTAAAGGAATCTAAAAATCTGATAATTTTCATTAGGTAAATGCTATGATGCGGTGCAACAATGGCATATTGTGGATTTTACCAGTGAAGGCTACAAATCATCGCTTGCAAAACCACACCGCGTACTCAAATTAAATTACGTGAAGTACTCCAACCTGCTTCATTAATCTTGGAGCTTCCAAAATCATGGAATTCAGGGACGGTCTTATTCGTCTTTAGAGTTTCCCGTTTTAACTGCTAGTGCCACTTAGGTATGCCACAAGGGTAGTTTGGGACTAAACCCGATTATGGTCTTACTCATGTTTTCACAGGCAGTTTGATTTTTATCAATACAACATAGTTTGATTTTGTGCTTACGGCAATAGCTTGCCATGAAAAACACAAAACCCACTCAATAAATTTGAGTAGATTTACCAAACATGCAAATGCCTATGGCTAGATTGTTAAAAATCTTTAAGCACATAGGCAATTATAGCATTGCTGCTTGGCTAATCTATCATTATGCAGTAGTTTTAGTGGGCAACTTCTGTAAAAACGCCAATTTTGCGGAATTTCTCATAACGCAATTGGCGGCGTTCTGGAGCGGTTAAACGATTGAGTTCGTCTAAATTTTCTAGCAGCACTTGTTTGAGAGTGGTAGCGGCCTGTAAAGGGTCGGAATGAGCGCCACCAGTGGGTTCAGGGAGTATTTGGTCGATAATTCCCAACTTTTTCAGGTCGTGGGAAATAATTTTCAGAGCGACGGCGGCTTGGGGAGCCTTACCAGCATCTTTCCACAAAATGGCGGCACAGGCTTCGGGAGTGGCGACGGTATAGACGGAGTGTTCAAACATGAGTAGGCGATCGCCTACACCAATACCGAGTGCGCCACCAGAGCCACCTTCACCGATGACTGTGCAGATAATTGGCACATCTAAGCAGAACATTTCCCGCAAGTTGTAAGCGATCGCTTCTCCTTGACCTTGGTGTTCTGCTTCTACTCCAGACCAAGCTCCTGGTGTGTCGATAAAAGTTAGTATGGGCATACTAAACTTGTTGGCGTGTTCCATCAACCGCATCGCCTTGCGGTAGCCACCAGGGTAAGGCATTCCAAAGTTACGGGCAATATTGTCTTTGGTGTCACGACCTTTTTGATGACCTAACATCACCACAGGTTGCCCACTCAAGCGGCCAACACCACCAACTAAAGCCGGATCGTCACCGCCACAGCGATCGCCATGCAATTCCATCCATTCATCACTAATAGCCTGAATGTAATCGAGAGTACTAGGGCGACGCGGATGACGAGCGACTTGCAATCGCTGTGACGGTGATAGACTAGTGAAAATTTCCTCACGCAGTTGCATGGCACGTGCTTCTAGTTGACGAATTTGACCAGAAACATCGACACCATTTTCTTCTGCAAGTTGCCGAATTTGATCGATTCGAGTTGCGAGTTCTGCTAAGGGTTTTTCAAAATCTAACAGTAGCGGTTTACGCTCAGTAGTTGCCATCGTAGGGGTTATAAGTTACGAGTTATCTATTTTTTTGTCTTTTGTCCTTTGTCCTTTGTCATTTGTCAGTTGTCCTTTGTCATTGGCAAATAACGAATGACTAATGACCAATGACTAATGACCAATGACTAAACCAGCAGTGGTCTAAATCCATGTTTTACTGATACCCGGCCAATCTGCTCCATTTTATCTACGGTAATCTGATTCCGTCCCCACGAAAAGTTCGTGTATAACTTCTCAAACTCCAACAGCATTGATTCGGCAAAACAAGCAAACAATTGGCGGGCTGGCACGTCCATATTGACTATTTTCATAATTTTCCAGTCAATATCTAGGGAATGCTCTACAATTCCACCATTCAACACGTGTACACCAGGATACTGAACTTTCGTCGCTAAGTTTTTAGGATAGCCACCATCAATCAACAAACAGGGTTGTTTCAGGGTGGTGGGGTCAATTTCCACGCCTCTGGGCATACTAGCAACCCAAACTACAACATCAGCTAATGGCAGTGCTTCTGTTAAACCCATGATTTTCCCCCGCCCTAGTTCGCCTTGCAACTCTTTGAGACGTTCTTGATCGCGGGCGATTAGCAGAAGTTCTTTGACATCTGTTCTCGCATCTAGCCAGCGTGTAACTGCGCTACCAATATCCCCAGTTGCTCCACAAATGGCAACAGTCGCTTTTGATAGATCAATTCCCAGTTGTTTCGACGCTTCTTCCACCTGCTTACAAATAATGTAGGCAGTATGAGTGTTTCCTGTAGTGAAGCGTTCAAACTCTAGTTTGATATTGCGGACTTGGTTAAACTGCTCTAACTTAAAGTTTTCAAAAATAATTGAAGAAAATCCACCTAAAGCTGTGATGTTAATGCCGTGCTTTTGTGCATGGGCCATGGCGTTGAGGATTTTTCGCGTTGCGGCTTTGATGCGGCGACTAGCTAACATTTCCGGTAAAAAGCAAGATTCTACATACCGTCCTTCAATTTGTTGCCCAGTTACACTGGTGACAATAATGCTATCGACAATTTGCGGCGGGGCGCTGCACCAAAAGTCTAGCCCTTGATCGGCATATTCTGGGTATCCCAATTCTTGAGCTACCGATTGAGCGTGTTCTAAACTAGTCAGATGTCCAATTAGACCAAACATGTAGTGATTATTAGGCTTATGCTGTCTTGAGGGGGGGGAATTTAGGAGAGTTAGGAGTTCTGAGTTCTGAGTTCTGAATTTGAACTACTCAGCACTCAGCACTCGTCACTGGGCACTTTTTTAAGCACCTATGAGTCCGTAGGCTGATAAGCGCATGATATCGCGGGTTGTGAAACCGATGTTACTCAATGCTTCACCGTATTGAATCATAAAGTCTTCTACCAAAGCATCTTTTTCCATTGCCAATGTGTGGGCATCACCTTCTACTTGGTTGAGCATTTTCCAGACGATGGGTAGGTTCTGGCGATTTGCTTGTTCAAGTTCAGCTTTGGATTCTGTAAAGTGTTCTTTCAACCAAACTTCTCCAAAGTTGAGATGGCTATATTCATCTTTAACTACCCCTTCAGTAATTTTGCGGGCAAAATCGTCGGCGACAGGGATGTAAATGTTGTATGCTGCGATCGCAAAACATTCAATAATTAAAGACTGAATCAACAGACATGTAACCACATTTCCTTCTGCTGCGGCTGTTTGGAAATTTTGGTGTAAACCGGAGAAGAATTCCTTAGCAAATTGCAAATCTGGGGTTACTTGCAAATTGCGCCCACAAGCCTCAAACCCTTTCTTATGACGGCTTTCCATCTTGGATAGACGAATCAATTCATCATGAGAGTCTGGCAACAGTCCGGCTAGGGTGATGTAATTTTCATGGGCTTCTTGTTCCCCTTCAATCACGATCGCATTAATCCGGCTATAAGCATCTTTGTATGTTTCGCTCTTGAAATCTAATTCTTTAAATTGGTCTGTAAGTTGCTGCATGGTATGTTTACTCCTGTAAACTTGAATTATTTGACACCAAGAATTGAATTTACCCTATGAACTGAGGGTAACAATCTCTGTGGTTTAATTTAACTTAACAAGTAACTATGTTTATAGATTAACTTTTGCTGGGGGCGATGTAGTACTAGCAAAATAAATACTTTGTAGATAATAAATTTATGTCCGAACCAAAGTGGAATCTGAAATCTAGCGATTTTTTGAGTCTAGTAATCTTACTGGTAGGGGCATTTATCGTTTTACTACCTCTGTTTATTGTTTTTCTCACCTCCTTTACACCGACGGGAGCAACCCCGGAAAATGTTTCCAAAAATAACTGGTCTTTAGTTAATTACCGCATTGCATGGCAACAGGGAAAATTTTTACTGGCGTTTGCTAATTCTACCTTGGTAGCGATCGCTGTGACGGCGTTTCAGATTGTTACTTCTGCTTTGGCTGGTTACGCCTTAGCGCGATTGAAGTTTCGGGGCCGCCAAGCCCTGCTATTGGTTGTTTTAGCAACTTTGGTGATTCCCTTTCAGTTATTGGTGATTCCCATCTTTTTGGTTTTGAAGTGGGGACACCTGATAAATACATACTGGGCGCTTATTTTACCCACTGCTGTCAACGGGTTTGGAATTTTCTTGCTACGTCAGTATTTCCAGACAATTCCCGTGGAGTTAGAAGAAGCCGCAGCTATAGATGGGGCGAACAGACTGCAAATATTGTGGCGGGTGATGTTACCTTTAGCCCGTCCAGCCTTGGTAACGCTGTTTTTATTCACCTTCATCGGCGAATGGAATGATTTGTTTAAGCCTTTGGTGTTCACAACCCGTCCGGAATTAAGAACAGTGCAACTGGCTTTGGCTGAATTTCAAGAACAGTTTACAAATAATTGGCCTTTAATGATGGCGGCGGTGACAATAGCGACAGTTCCAGTGATGATATTATTTCTGATTGGTCAGCGCCAGTTTATTCAGGGTATTGCCACCACAGGGATTAAGAATTAGCAAAACTAATTCGTAGGTTGGGTTGAGGAACGAAACCCAACATTACCCATCACAATAGCCAACGCTGATGTTGGGTTTCACTTCCTTTAACCCAACTTCCAATTTAGGTGATACTTACTCTTTAGTGTCCCGCATCTTTATCTCATGTAGAGACGCGATTTATCGCGTCTAAAAAATTGACACGTTAGAGAGACGCGATAAATCGCCGTCTCTACAAAGAATGTACTCGTCAATTATTCCTTGACAGATTACTAACCAATAGTAACAACAGCTACCATCGCATTGGCTAAAGGAGGATAAGACGAAGCACACTAAAAATTTATTTTTCTAACTGAAAATTTTATTTTATTTATGTGTTAAGTAGCTTTCACTATTTTATCTGTATAATCTATCATTCAGTCTAAATTACCAAATGTATAATCTATCATTCAGCCTTATTGATTATTGACCTCTGTTACTTATTAATAGGTTAAAGTTTGGGAACTAGAGTATCTCTTTTTAAGACATCACATATTACTCACCTAGTAGTTATTTATTAACGTAATTTGAGAAGTTATGTACGCATACTCTATTCTAGACATTACCTAAACTTCTACTTCAAAAATCATGAGCCATTATATGAATAGTTAGCACGTTTACAGCACTATCCAATGTCTCAAGATTTATTAAACTCCTTTCAAGAAGCCTACAGTAATCTCGAACTGTTTCCCTTGATGGAACGGAACGAAATGGAAAGATTTAGAGTCGAATATGGTGATGATTTAATTGCAGACCTGAACCAATTAGTGGAAGATAGTCCTAATGGAGATGGCAAAATTGTCTTTACAGGACATCGGGGATGTGGTAAGTCTACTTTATTAGCAGAATTTAGCCGACAAATTCAAGATAAATATTTTGTAGTTCTGTTTTCTATTGCTGACAAAATTGAAATGTCGGCTGTTAATCATATTAATATATTGTTTGCGATCGCAGTTAATTTGATGACAGAGGCAGAAGCCCGCAAAGTTGATATTCCGCAATCGACTAAAGAAGCCCTTTATAAGTGGTTTGCTACCCGTACCCGCACTGAAGAATCAAATTTGCAAGCAGAAGTTAGTATAGGTTTTGACCTCTTAAAATTGATTAGCTCTAAATTAAAAGCCGATGCTAGCGTCCGGGATGAAATTAAACAAGAATTTGAACGCAAATTATCAGATTTAGTTGCCAGAATTAATGAAATTGCAGCCCTAATTCAAGCTGCAACTAAACAAAATGTTTTAGTAATTATTGATGACTTAGATAAACTCGATTTAGGAAGAGTTAATGAAATTTATCGAGATAACATTAAAGCTCTTTGTCAGCCCAATTTCCAAATCATTTACACTATCCCCATTGCCGTACTACGGGAAACATTTATTAGTACAATAATTGCCACTGAAACTAACGATCAGGTTGTCGCAATGCCCGTATTAAAAATATTTGATAAAGGTAAAAATCGCTTTCCTAATGCCCAGCCTCGCCCCGAAGCAACAAATATTCTCGGTGAAGTTTTACAAAAGCGGATTCCTCGTGAATTAATTGCAGACAAAACTGCTGAAAAAATTGTAATTTACAGTGGTGGTGTATTACGAGAGTTAATTCGGATCTCTAAAGAATGTTGCCGTATTTGTCTGCGGATGATTCGGCGAAATCCCTCAACCGAAGTGATCATTGACGATAAAATTCTCCTGCAAGCAATCAATAAAATCCGCAATGATTTTTCCATCCGTTTAGGAAAGATTGATATAGATATTTTGCAGAGCGTTTATGAACAATATATGCCCAATGACCCCAAACAAGCAGAGTTTTTAGATTTGCTACATGGGCTATATGTTCTAGAATATCGCACTGATGAAACTTGGTATGATGTTCATCCAATTATTATTGAAAGCCTGAAAAGACAGGGAGCTATTAATGTTAAATGATGAATTATTTGATGAAGGAGAAAATCAAGATGCTTATGACGATTTAATTGTTTCTATTGAAGCTCAAAAACGGGGATTAAATTTACTAATTGCAGTTTCTGATGATGCTAGCTTTCGTGATGAGATTATTGCCCAATATGAAGCTGAACTACAACCCACTTTTCATCCATATCGAGTAACTTTAGCACGTCAAGAGCCGAGCCTTAAAGCTGCTCTTAACCAACTGCTACAACAAGAAGAATATCTTCGTCAGCAAAAGCCTGCGGTGATTACTGTGACGGGCGCTGAACAACTTTATTTTCTCAGGTTGGGAAAAGAGCAATCAGAACAGGAGAAATTTTTTGGTTACTTACAGTGGACAAGGGAAGGATTGCGCGAGTTTCCCTTTGCCATTGTACTTTGGGTAACTAACCAAATTTTAGTCAACTTGATTAAAAAAGCACCTGATTTTTGGAGTTGGCGTAATGGTGTATTTCGCTTTGAATCTCAAAAGACAAATGCTATCCCTGGTAAAGAATTAGAAAATATCCGCTTTGTTTTTCGAGATACAGAATTAGCTAGCACAGATACTAATGAAACTAATCGCTTTTTCTTACCCATTCAAGATTTACAAAGGTTAATTGAGAAAATAGAACAAGAACGGGGAACTAAAGACCCCACCTTGGCTACCTTATACTCAAGATTGGGCGATATTTACCACAGCAGATTAGGTCGGGGTGAATCTCAAAATTATCAAGAAGAACAGGAATTAGCAATTAAATATTGGCGACAGGCGAGTGAGCTACAAAATGAATTAGGTTTGCAAATAGATTTAGCTAATAGCCTCAACAATTTAGCTGGAATCTATCGTGAAACAGGACATTACAACGAAGCCGAACCATTATATAAACAAGCTTTAGAATTGAGGAAACGCCTTTTGGGAGACAATCATCCTTCTTTTGCTACTAGTCTGAATAACTTGGCGGGACTCTACAAATCTACTGGACAATATAGTAAAGCGGAAATTTTATATCAAGAAGCTTTGGAATTGAGGAAGCGTCTGTGGGGAGAAAACCATGCAGATGTCGCTTTTAGTCTGAACAATTTGGCATTACTATATGATGAACAAGGACGTTATGATGAAGCAGAACCTCTGTATCTGCAATCATTAGAACTTGAAAAACGTTTGGTTGGTGAAAATCATCTTTCTTTCGCTCTTATATTGAATAATTTAGCGTTACTTTATTATCATCAAGGACGTTACAGCGAAGCTGAACCTTTGTCGCTGCAAGCAATAGAATTAGATAAGCGATTTCTGGGAGAAGAGAATCTTGATGTTGCAACAGATTTGCACAATTTGGGATTGATATACCGCGCTCAAGGACACTACGAGCAAGCAGAATCGTTATTTTTAGAATCACTGGAACTTAAGCAGCGTCTATTGCAAAAGACGCATCCACTTTTAGCAGATACTATTTATGCTCTTGGTTATATGTACAGGGAGCAGGGACGCTACAATGAGGCGGAAACTTTATGTATAAAAGCCTTAGAACTTGATAAACATTTATTGGGAGAAAATCATCCTAATGTTGCTGAAAGTCTCAATAATCTGGCAGAAATTTATCGTGAGACTGGACGTTACGATGAAGCCGAACCGCTATATTTGCAAGCTTTAGATATTTGTGAGCGAGTCTGGGGTGTCAATCATCTGCGTAGTGTCACTGTTCGTCAAAATCTCGAAAAACTTGCCGCAGCGATGGAGAATAATGGAGAGTGCGATGTCTTGTCTACGACACGCTGCGCGAATGACAACCCCTTGGGGGAACACATTACATAAAGTAACAATATTATTTTGGGTTAATTTGACCTAATCTAAAGATAGCAACATGGCTAAAGATGTTTTCCATCAACAGGTAAAAAAAGCATTAATTAAAGATGGGTGGATAATTACTCACGATCCTTTTACAATTCGTATTAGTGAAGCGATTAAACTACAAATAGACTTAGCGGCTGAAAATACCATTGCCGCAGAACGTAACACAGAGAAAATAGCTGTTGAAATTAAGAGTTTTATTGCAGATTCAGATATCAGTGAATTTCATACTGCACTAGGACAATATCTAAATTACTGCCAAGCTATTGAAGAACAAGAAGTAGACAGGGTGCTTTATCTAGCAGTTCCTCTTGAAACATATCAAGACTTTTTTCAACTTTCTTTTGTCCAACGTGCTATTCAACGTTACCAAGTTAAGTTGATAATTTACGAGCCAAAATGTGAGGAAATTAGACTATGGATAAAATAGAGCGCTATCGACAACTTATCAAACAAGTATTGAGCGAACATCAACAAATAGTATCTAATACCGATACAGTTAATTCACAATTAATTTTAGACAATGAAAACGATCATTATCAACTAGCTTATGTTGGCTGGCAAGGAGATAAGCGAGTGTTTGGCCCAGTCATGCATTTTGATATTCAAAATGGGAAAATATGGATTCAGTATAACGGGACAGAAGAATCTGTTGCTGAACGATTGGTTGAGTTAGGTGTACCCCCTTATGATATTGTCATTGGGTTTCACTCTCCTTTTAAACGCCAATTTACTTCTTATGCTATCGAGTGAATGCAAACAAATATCTTCAAATCGAGTGCTGAATACATGAATATTTACCCAAAATAATCGTGTTCTAGTTAAGTGCGATCGCATTACACTTAACTAAGCCCTTTAGCTGCTTCAATTTCTGCAAAAGTAGCTAATCATAAGTTAATTTCTTGAGGATGAAAAAGTCTGTTTAATGGGTATAGAAATGATGAACTCTGTACCTTGACCAAACAAGGAAATGCATTGCAACGAACCGTCATGTTTTTCACAGACAATTTGGTGGCTAGTAGATAAACCTAAGCCTGTGCCTTTACCCACAGGTTTAGTGGTAAAGAAGGGGTCAAAGATGTGTTTTTGAATATCTAGAGACATTCCAATTCCGTTATCAGCAATTCGTATAACTAATAATCCCGTGTTATCAACTTCAGTATGAATAGAGATTGTACTGGGATATAGTTTCATTTCTTTAGTTGTTCGTTGAGCATCTTTTGCATTTATTGCATCTATTGCATTGCTCACGATATTCAGAAATACCTGATTTAGTTGTCGAGCATAACATGCTATCAGTGGAAGCTGACCATATTGTTTGATGATTCTTATTTGGGGACGCTCTGGTTTGGTTTGAAGGCGATGTTGTAAAATCATCAAGGTACTCTCAATTGCTTGATGGATATCAACGGCTTTGAATTCAGCTTCACCCATGCGTGAAAAAGTTCGCAAAGAATTGATAATTTGTTTGATACGTTCGGCTCCGGTTTTCATTGAAGAGAATAGCTTCGGTAAATCTTCAGTCAGAAATTCAAGCTCAATAGCCTCTGTTTGCTCTTGGATCTCTGGCACTGGATGGAGATAGTTTTGCTGATAAAGGTTGAGCAAGTTAAGCAGGTCTTGTATATAGTTTTGAGCATGTATGAGATTAGCGTAGATAAAGTTAACAGGGTTATTAATTTCGTGAGCAACCCCAGCAACGAGTTGTCCAAGGGAAGACATTTTTTCGCTTTGAATAAGTTGGGACTGAGTAAATTGGAGTTGTTTTAATGCTTGCTCTAGCTGATGAGTCTGTTGCCGTAATTGGGTTTCGGATTCCTGAAGAGTAATCTGTGCTTGTTTTTGGCGATCGATATCAGTACAAGTGCCGATCCATTCCAGAATACTGCCATCTTCATTTAGAACTGGAACACCGCGAACTAAAAAGTAACGATAGTTGCCATCAGCAGATTGAATACGATATTCAGTTTGATAAAGTTGTTTTGTTTCCACCGCCCGTAACCAAATCTGTGCAGTATCTTCGCGTTCTTCTGGGTGTATAGAGTCTAGCCAACCGAAGTCTTGAATTTCTTTTTTGCTCAGACCAGTGTAAAGTCTCCATCCTGGCAAATCTTCAATAACTCTACCTTCGGCATTTGTAGTCCAGATAATTTGTGAGGTAGCAGTAATTAGAGAACGATAGCGTAATTCACTTAACTTGAGTGCGGCTTCTGCTTGTTTGCGTTGTGTAATATCACAACAGACAATAATTCCGCCTCTCAACTTTCCCTGTGCATCTTTGAGAGGCGTACCGTTGACCATTACCCATATTCCATCTGTTGCTTGAGGATGACGTACAAACATTTCTACATTTTCAGAATTTTCACCTTGAATTGCTTTGGCCAAAGGAAGATTATCTGTTGGGAAAGGTGTTGTTTGGTCAGGTAAAAACAACCCGTAGTGTTGTGACCATTGCTCTTGGCTGCTATCAATTGCCCCGTTACCAAATATTTGTTTTGCTGCGGGATTAAATACTAAGAATTTTCCTTGTTCATCGGCAACAATAACCCCATCGTTCATAGAGTTAAGGATTAATTGTGAAAGATTAGCTTGCTCTTGAAGAAGGGCTTCTGTTTGTTTACGAGTAGTAATATCATCAACCATTGAAACAATTCCAACAATTGTTCCATCTGGGGATGTCAAAGTCCTGTTGTACCATCGACAGCTAACGCTTTTACCATCTTGAGTACAATTTTGATGAATACTATCAATACTATCTACTTTTTCAAGTAGCTCTTGAAAAATCTCTTTGAGAGTTCCTCTAATGCCTTGGGGTGTAATTAATTCCAAGGTTTGGTTACTCAATACCTGATGTTTGGTATAGCCAAAAATCTTTTCAGCAGCAGAATTCCATTCTGTAACCTCAAAAGATGTATTCCATTCAATTACCGCTAAAGGATTATTTTGAAGTAAAAAATTCAATTTGTGGTGCAGGTGCCTTAGTTCTGCCTCTAGGAAATCAGACTGAATTTGATTATCTTTTATTTCTACTGTGTCAATATTTGATAAGAGGTTACTAGCATCGTTACCTTGGTGCTGAAACATTATATTTTCTACTTCCCTAAATAAAAACTATAGAACTTTTAGTATTTGATAACTTCAAAAAAATTTAACAAATATAATTTAGTTTTAATGAGTATTATTAAAGCTTGGATTTCATTGCTATTAAATAACCCTTAGTCCGTTATATAGCAGATATTATAACTCGTCAATGAAATTAAAAATAAACGGCATAAATTTCATTTGTAAAAAAGTTCAACACCCAGTTATTAAAATTAAATGTGATTTAAAACACTAATGAACTTTATATTTTTTGTATTGCACATTTTGGCTTTATATATAGGATTTCAATATGAGGATAGAGTCTTTAAACTTTGCTTAATCAGATAATTTTTCATCTCTAAACAAGTATTTATACTGTAGCTAGCCAATTGGATAATTGTTAATATTGAAAATACTTAACAAAGATAACTATTTTAGTGATTAGTCAAAAATAAAGCCTTGAATAATCAGAAAAATAAAGTGTCAGATATGAATCCACTACTAATTTAAAACTACTAAATCATAGATTTAATGTGGGGTTTTACTACTCACTCGCCACTGTTAAAGAATTAATGCTAAGTTATAAATTTTTAATTTTTTTGATAATGGAATCAATTGCCATAAATATCTAATTGAATTAAAGTTTGAGAAAATAATTTCCAATAGCTATGGGTATAGAGCCGCACTTAAAAAATAATTATTTCAAGGGAAATGCGAGGTACAAAGCATCTATTACCTAAGCTTTAAGCGTGGTATAAATTGTTTATTTCTAGAAGTAGAAACGGTGAGATATTACACCTAAATAAAAATTTGATAGTGTGTTGTTTGCCGTAGTCTGAATCCCCTATTCATTTTGTATTGGAATTGAAGTTTAAGAGGTAATTATGACTGCGACTATTTTAGTTGTTGAAGATAGCTTGACGGATATGAAAATTATCAGTTTGTACTTGGAACAAGCAGGCTATGTTGTAATTAGTGCCAAAAGTGGCGAAGAAGCTCAAGAAAAAATAGATGTAACCCCGCCTAATTTAATATTTACTGATGTAATTTTACCAGGGAAAAGTGGATTTGAACTTTGTCGAGAAATCAAAACGAGTTTCAGGTACAATCAAATTCCTGTAATTTTATGTTCAACGAAAGACACCGAGCTAGATCGGCTTTGGGGGAGTATGTTGGGTGCAGATGCTTATCTGACAAAACCGATAAATCAAAAAGAATTAATAATAACTTTGAAGCGTTTAACTCAGAAAGAAAATGAATAAGAATTTAGCGATTCTCAAGCTAAAAGCGATGCCCTGAGTAGTTTGACAGGTGTTACAGTGAATCTGTCGAAATGTTGATTTTAGTCCTGATAAAAAAGTTATAGCAACAAGTAATAGTGATGCGAATGACGGTATTTGCCTAGAGTATTTTCCCTTGAGGAGCCGATTACAGAATTAGTGGTAAAAACCCCCAGAAGGGGGGCTTAATTCTCATCTAAATTTACTAGCGAACGCTGACGAACCCAGCTTGCTCAATTGCCCTTTGTCCCTGGTCAGTTAATAACAGTTGAGTGTATGCATCCCCAATCTGCTGTTCCCGACCTTTATTCTGCTTAATAATCACAAACAAGTTAGCAATAATTGGATAGCTTTTATCTTTGATAGCCTGAGTGTTTAGCTGGTTGCGCTGACGCGGACATTGCTCAGGCGATACCATCGGTTCACGGTAGGGAGGAATTAGCTTACTAGAAGTTCCACGTAATGGCAAAGCCTTCACACTACATTGAGGTACTACTGAACGAGCAGATGCGTAGTACACACTACCAGGTATTTTACTGAGTTGACGTACTGCTTCTGTAGTAGAGTAGACGTATTTCACATTAGAGCCAAGTAATTGACCCTTCAAATCGCTGTTGCTAGCAAATATAACTGTATCTGCATCTTCTGGCCTCTGAGACAAAGGCGTGATGGCTAGATTTGGCCCACCTACTTGATTCCAGTTAGTAATTCGCCCTAAATAAATCTGGTGCAATTGGTCAACAGTTAAACCTGATACTTTCAGGGATGGGTTAACTACCACTGCGATCGCATCCATACCTACCTGACGTTGCTCAAGTGTGAAGCCTCGCTCTTTTGCAATAGCTTGTTCTTCATCTGTAAGGGGACGAGAAGACTGAGCAAAATCTAGTTTACCATCAAGTAACATCCGAATACCTGAGCTAGAACCAGGGCTAGAATTAGTAGGGTCTACGTAACGTAATTGTAGTTCCGGGCGATCGCTCTGGATCTGAGAATCTACCAATTGCCGGATAGATGCCCACGCTGTACTACCTCCATAATTGAATGAGGCAGGGGGGACATCTGCAACTGTCTGAAAACTGGATTCACTATTAGAGACGGGCTTGAAACTTTGATTAGAAGAAGAGTCAATGCTGTTGCGGGACAATAAATTCGGCTTCAGTAACCACCAAAGTAATCCGCCAATAACCATAAGTGTCAGTACTTTCCCAATAATCAAACCTCTAAGAAAGAGGGCTATTTCACTGTTAATTAAAGCTTTTTTTTGATTGGTATTGTCCATATTTTTAAATGGTGTTTATTGTATTTATCTTACAGGAATTTATAAGTATTTATCCTAGAATAATTTTTAGAATATTAAAGCTAAGTAAGTGGATAAAATTAAATATAAAACCTCACCCTGCCTCCAGCTTCCCTCTCCTTATTAAGGAGAGGGATTGAGGGTATTTAATAACCATTTTTATGAGTAATGTTATATTATTAAGCTTTCTTATATGTAGAACTGAATATTTAATTTTTTCAAAAATTTAGTACTCATATTGCCTATCTACAAAATAACTTCATAAATCAAAGTAGACTGCTGTCGTGAGATTCAATTTGCTTGTTTTTTAGTAGTATTTACAATGGTGCAATTGTTTTTACAGACTACTCTGTTAACTTCGATTTGCGTATTAAGCTATTCACATCAACATTCGTGAAGCGTGGCTCAACAAATTTTTCTATAAAATTATTTAATTGCGTAGGTTTGTTTGGAGACGACGTACCTGTATTAATAAACATATAAATTAACACTATCACTATCAAACTAGTGGTAGCGCCAAGTCCTATTCCTAAAAACAAAATAAAGTTTTTATAACTCAGCAAATAAGTATCATCACTGTTTAACTTGATGCCAATAGATTCTGAAGATTGCGATAACGTTAGATCGGAATTAAGTGCTTGTAAAGCTTCTGTAGCAGACTGATAACGCTGGTTGTAGCGATCGCTAACCATTGTATCTAAAATATTTGCAAGAGTATCGCTTACCTCTACCCGATCGCGCCAGAGAACTTCTCCAGTATTGGGATCTTCTTGTAATTGCTCAGGTATTAAACCTGTCAAAGCTTGAATACCAATCATCCCTACTGCATAGATATCGCTGCAAAGTTTTGGCTTTCCTTTAGCCTGTTCGCTTGGCATATAGCCAGGAGTTCCAACAGAAATTGTTAAGCCTGCTCCCAAAGCACCAATTTTCTTAATACTCCCAAAGTCAATAAGCACAATTTTCTGATCTGAGTACCGCCGCATTAAATTCTGGGGCTTGATATCTCTGTGAATAATGTTATTTTGGTGGACAAATGCTAGCACTTCCAGAATGTCTGTTAATAAATTTAAAACTGCATTCTCGCTAAGACGCTGACCTGGTATAATTTCTTGAGTTAAGGCATGACCATCAATAAACTCTTGGACTAAATAGAAATCTCCATCCTCATTAAAATGGGCAAAGAGTCTAGGAATTTGATCGTGGTCGTTCCCTAATTGGTATAAGACTTCCGCTTCTCGGTCAAATAGCTTCTTCGCAATGGGTAGAACAGCAGGATTGGAATCTTTTGGGTGGAAATGTTTGACAACACAATGGGGTTGTCCTGGCAAATCTAGGTCTATGGCTAAGTAAGTGTCACCTGAGCCTCCACTTCCTAAGTGTTTGACAATCTCAAAGCGATTCCGAAGTGTTTTTCTCGTAATAGAAGTTTGATTTTTGTTACGTTTAGCACCTGACAACAAGTAAGTACTAGTAGATCCTCCGCTTCCTAGCAGTTTGACAGTCTCAAAGCGACTGCGAAGTGTTTTTCTTACTAGAGGGTTCTGGCTCATGTGGCGTATACTAATTATTAATTTACTAACCATTCAGAGCTTGGCTGAGGTTATAAATACTTGTCGCTAGACTGTTTGTATTTGTTGAGGCAGTCAGCTTCTGTGGCAACCTATGCTTTAGAGCATTTTTATAGCTAGCCCCTTAATTTGGTTAATTTAATACCTTTATTAATATTTTAATATAAAATTAATCTCTGTGATAGTTAAATAATTTTCTCACTTAAGTAAATGTAACACTAGTTGAGAGTATTTAGAACTGTAGTCAGAAGCTAATGTTCTGGAGTTAAGAGTCAACTTTGAGCCTGGTTACCGATAAAACCTTGAAGAGTAGAACTTAAAAGCACAAATACTCTTCAGGATACGCTACAGTTTTATTACCAAACTTTAGGGACGACTAAGTAGTTAAGTGTCAATCAATTAAAGTTTGTAGTCAGGATTTTAGTCTTGTTCATCCTTGATCTATCAAATTACAGTATATTAACTGCTTATTCAATAGTTTTCGCAAAACATCCGACTTTTCCGACTTTTCCCACCTTTATTTGCATTAATATTACTGGCAATAACTCATGGGCATGAAAAATTACGCGCTGTAAAAAAGAATTATATTGTATAGCAGTCTAACGAACCGTTTCAGGTCTTTATAAATTATTTTTGGATGGCAAATCTACCATCTATCGTAGGGGAAGTTTATGAGTTTTCCCTATGATAGATGTAATTTTTACAATTATCTATATTAGGTCTTATGTATTGGCAGATAAGACCTATTGCCTTTAGCAAAAGTAACAAAGGGAATAGCCTAAACTTGTTTTAATATATTTTCTGGAAATATTGTTAGGTAAGTAGGTAGACGTAATCAAATATAAGATCAAACCTCACCCTCAATCCCTCTCCTTAGTAAGGGTGAGGTATTTATAGCACAAGGCTTGGTGTTAGAACATCAACAGATGATGAAACTGAGACGCAAAAAGACTTTTCACCCAGTCCCCAGTCCCTAGTCCCCAGTCCCTTGCTATAATTTGACCCACTTACTTAAAACAATAAAACTATTAATTAAAAAAGCCCCCAGTTGGGGGCTGATTAAGTTGTTCGCGTGGAATAAACAACTAATAATTAATACTTACAGGAGATACAGTAATCCGAACAAAATAATCCAAATCACGTCAACGAAGTGCCAGTAGATTTCGGCTGCTTCTATACCGAAGTGCTTTTCGTTACTATAGTGACCCGGAAGGCGCGATCGCCACAACACGGCAACAATTGCTAAAACGCCGATAGTAACGTGCAATCCGTGGAAACCAGTCAAAACGTAAAATGCACTGGCAAATAAATTGGTAGTTAAACCGAATTCTAAATGGGTATATTCATATACTTGACCCACCAAGAAAATAGCACCCATCGCCGCCGTAATTGCTAACCAGAATTGTGCCCCCCGCGTATCGTTCTTTTTAATAGCAGTGTCAGCATTGTGCATGACAAAACTACTAGAAATCAGATTGATTGTGTTCACTCCGGGTAACAATAGTTCTAACTCTGGTGTACCTGCTGGCGGCCATGCAGGTAAGGTAGCACGAAAAGCTAAGTAAGCTCCGAACAGTCCCATAAAAATCATCCCTTCAGCAATCAGGAAGACAATTAGCCCAAACATACGATGGTCTGGATGTTCTTCATGATGATCGACGGACGCTTCCGCCGCGTGGTGATGATTAAGTTCAGTTTTAGCTGGGTCAATAGTTTGACTTTGCATGAATTTTTATAAGTGGGGAATGGGGAATGGGGAATGGGGAATCGGAGTTAGGAGTTGGGAGTTAGAAGTTAGAAATTTTGAACTAACAACTTTATTAAACTCATAACTCATCATTCATAACTCATAACTCTTCACTCCTAACTCATCACTTTATTTCCGATCTTCGGGATTTGCAGCAACGGCTGGGTCGGGTTCTGCTCTTAATACTGAGTTTGGGCCGCCAGACAAGATTGGATTGGGATCGGATAAGGGTACACCTTCGTCAGCCTTTTCCAAGCCGTAGTCGTAGGGGCCTGTAGCCAGTACAGGGGTTCGATCAAAATTCTCGATCGCAGGTGGTGAGGTTGTCATCCACTCTAAGGTAAGTGCCCTCCAGGGATTATTACCAGCTTTCTCGCCGTACAACCAACTCCAAATCGCATTGATGATGAAGGGGAATGTCGAAATTGCTAGTATGTAAGCGCCATAAGTGCAGATTTCGTTGAGAAAGGTAAATTTGGGATCGTATTGAGCGATCCGGCGGTTCATGCCCATTAAACCCAGCTTGTGCATAGGTAAGAAGGTCATGTTTAAACCGACAATAGTCAAGGCAAAGTGAACCTTACCCCAAAATTCGTTTACCATCCGTCCCGTCATTTTTGGGAACCAGTGATAAATCGCTGCATAAATGCCGAGAACACTACCGCCAAATAGGACGTAGTGTAAATGTGCTACTACAAAATAGGTGTCGTGAACGTGAATATCGAAGGGCACTGCTGCCAACATTACGCCACTGATGCCGCCAATCACAAAGGTGCCAACAAAGCCCATTGCAAACAGCATGGCGCTATTAAGCTGGATTTTGCCGCCCCACATTGTTCCTAACCAACTGAAAATTTTAATTCCAGTTGGTACGGCAATGATCATGGTGGTGATCATAAAGAACATCCGCAACCAGCCGGGAATACCACTGGTAAACATGTGGTGCGCCCAGACGATTAGCCCCAAAAAGCTGATTGCTAGAGATGAATAAGCGATCGCTTTATAGCCAAAAATCGGCTTGCGCGAATGTACGGGGATAATTTCTGAAATTGCTCCAAAGAAGGGCAAAATCATGATGTAAACGGCTGGGTGGGAGTAAAACCAGAACATGTGCTGGTATACCACTGGGTCGCCGCCACCAGTTGGGTTAAAAAATGTTGTCCCCGCAATTAAGTCAAAGGCAAGCAGAATTAGACCTGCTGCTAACACTGGCGTTGATACTAAAGTCAGTGCCGAGGTAGCAAACATCGCCCAGCAGAACAAGGGCATTTGGTGAACCCCCATACCGGGGATACGCATCTTGAGCAATGTGACGAGAAAATTTATTGCCCCTAGAATCGATGACGTACCTAGTAGGAGGACGCTCATAATCCAAATTCCCTCACCTACTTGACCTGTTACCAAGCTCAGGGGAGGGTAGGAAGTCCAACCCGCATCCGGTGCATCGCCTACCACTAAACTCGCGATCAACAATAAACCCGCAGGGGGAATCATCCAAAAGGCAACAGCATTCAAGCGCGGAAATGCCATATCCTTTGCCCCAATCATTAAGGGGATGAGGAAGTTAGCAAAACCCGCACCAGCTGGCACAATCCACAAGAAAATCATGATTGTGGCGTGCAGCGTAAATAAGCTGTTGTAGACTTCAGGGGTGACAAAATCAACTTCTGGGGTTCGCAGTTCTGTACGAACCAAGTCAGCCATCACCCCGCCAATACAGTAAAAAATGAATGTAGTGACTAGATACTGAATTCCAATCACCTTATGATCGGTGTTGAAGCCAAAGTAATCTTGCCATTTTCTGATCCCTGGTTCCTCTACAAGGGCGGGGATATTGGCAGTTTCTTGCAACTGAGCTTGTGTCATAGTCGTTAGTTATCTTTTGTCATTTATCCTTTGTTCAGTTGTCATTTGTCATTTGTCATTTATTTAGACGAATGACTAATGACTAATGACCAATGACCAATGACTAATGGTGAACTTGATGGAGGATTTCTGGCTTAATTCCCATTTCCTTGGTGTAAGGAGCAAGAAATTCATTTGGGGATAGATTCGCAGGATTAACAGCAACGGCTTGATTGAGTGTTTCTTTGCTAGCAACTAGCTGTTCTTGAACCCATTTGTCAAATGCTTCTTCTGGCTCAACGACTATTGGCGCTCTCATTGCACCGTGGTAGGGGCCACAAAGTTCAGCACAGATCAGGGTGTAATCTCCTGCTGTTTTGGGAGTAAAGCGAATCTCGCTTTGTCTACCTGGGATCGCGTCTTGTTTCAGGCGGAACTCTGGAACCCAAAAGGCATGGATGACATCGTTGGCTGTCATATTAATTTGCACTTCTCGCCCGATGGGGACGTGCATTTCACCTGTAGTTATACCAGTTTCAGGATAGGTAAAAATCCAGGCATATTGTAAACCAGTAACGTTGACCTGTAATTCTGCTGGTTTGCCTGCTTTTTCAGGAGTTCCCCCAATTGTTGGAGCAACACTACCTACACCTGGAGCATTCCGCAGTTGGGGGATTTGATCGGCATTACGAACTTCTGCCGTAGCTGGGTCTTGCATTGCCTCATCAGATTTTTCTTGATTGAGGTTGGGTTCGGTGCTAGGAGGAGTATCGCTTAAAGTTGCGGCCATAGCACTACCAGGCATTGCCATTGATTCCTGATTCATCGGCGCTTGATGTATAGCATGGGGATCAAAGCCACCGATTTCGTTGTAAACATCAAAGCTGTAAACAGAAATGCCGATAACGATAATTGCAGGGATCGCCGTCCAGAGAATTTCTAGAGGTATATTGCCCTCAACTGGCGGGCCGTCTTCATTGTCACCTGCACGCCGACGGTATTTAAATGCAGAGTAAATTAAAATACCTTCAACTAACAGGAATATACCTGTAGAAACGATCATCATCGCGTTGAACAGACCATCCACCAATACGGCTTCATCTGAGGCTGCTGCTGGCAACAGACCGTGATTTTGACCGTACCAAAGGCTGACTAGCGTTAGCACGATGCCAATGAGTAATGTCCAGATTGAACTTGGAATCTTCACGGCTTACTTAATTGAATTTACTACGTTATCTTAAACCTGTTCACTTACTAAGGTAGTCTAGGCTGAAAGGTATAAAGTCTAAAGGTCTGAAATTTTTATTAATTTTTTTAACTATTTTACTAATTTTGGGTACAAGGTGACTATCAGATATTCCCAAAACTAGATGTAAACCAGTGGAAAAATTTAAGGAAAAATTTAGGATGTTTAAATTAATTGTGATTAATCAATTTTTCACATCTTGAAAAATACCTAAAGCTTCAGGCAAAACCTTTCTGGAGTGATTCAAAGTATAAGTGAGTGCTAATCTATAAACCCTTAACCTATACGCTAGGGTGAAGATAGGACACTAAAAGAAAATTGAAAATTTTAAGAGAGCCACCAAGAGCGGGCAGAAGGTATCATTCATGAGCGAATTTGTCCTACAACAACAAAATGAAGCGGCGCTTCAGCAGCAAAAGCCCAAGGAAATGATTCGTCGCTTGGTGTGGAAAATATGCATAGCCACCTTAATTTTGATGGCAATAGGCAGTGCCACCCGCGTGATGAATGCTGGACTTGCTTGCCCAGACTGGCCTTTGTGCTATGGCGAACTTGTGCCAGCCAAGCAAATGAACCTCCAAGTGTTTTTGGAGTGGTTTCACAGATTGGATGCAGCTTTAATAGGTTTAAGCGCGATCGCACTCTTCGGCTTATCCTGGTGGCATCGTCGTGTCTTACCCAGATGGCTGCCTTGGGCATCCACATTCGCCCTGTTTTTAATCGTCTTCCAAGGCATCTTGGGAGGACTCACCGTTACCGAACTGTTGCGGTTTGATATCGTTACCGCTCATTTAGGAACGGCGCTGTTATTCTTTAGCACCCTGCTGATTATCGGCACGGCACTGACACCCTATCAGGGCAATGGAACCGTTGGGAAGTTGCCTTGGGTAGGTTTAACTGCTGCTGTTCTGGTTTACCTACAAAGTCTCTTGGGTGCTTTGGTAGGCTCTCGCTGGGCGCTACACCAATGCCTCGGCGGTTCTCAACTTTGTACTGTAATGTACAGCCATATTGCTGGTTTGGTGCCGCCAACGGTGACAACCTTGGCAATAGTATTTATCTGTTGGCGTACACCAGCGCTACATCCAGCCTTGCGGCGACTGGCAAATATAGCTGGTGGGTTGTTGACCTTACAAATTTTGTTGGGATTCGCCACTTTCAAATTACATCTCCAAGTCGAGCCTCTTACTGTCTCTCACCAAGCTATAGGAGCAGCTTTGCTGGGTACTTTGGTGGTTTTCACAGTTCTTGCAATGCGTGATTCTGTTAGTGCTGAATAGGGAATTGGGAATGGGGAATTGGGAATGGGGAATTGGGTATGAAGAAGAGACAAGGTAGACAAGGGAGAGACTTATTCAATAATTCCCCCTTGCCCCCTGCCCCCCTGTTCTCCCCATTCTCCACTAAATGATGAAGGAAGCAACGGCGAGTATTGCGATCTACGCAGGTGGAGAAAATCTGTGTTTTCGTTTGTCTGAAAGAGCCAGTTTGAGCCAGGCTGTATAGCTGTATATAAGTTTTTGTTGAAAAATAAGGAACCAGAGCCAAAATGATTGAGACTAATGTCTCTCGCCACCACCAAACATTTTTCCAGGTAGTTCAAAGTTATTACCAGCTAACGAAGCCTCGGATTATTCCGTTGCTTTTGATTACCACGGCTGGGAGTATGTGGATTGCTGCTAAGGGAGAAGTTGATCCATTGCTGTTGCTAGTAACTCTCACTGGTGGCACAATGGCTGCTGCAAGTGCCCAGACAATTAACTGTATCTATGACCGGGATATTGATTATGATATGGAGCGGACACGCCACCGTCCGATGCCTTCCGGTAAGGTTCAGCCACGCGATGCTCTAATTTTTGCGATCGCACTAGCAACGCTTTCTTTTACACTCCTAGCAGTATTTGCCAATTTGTTAGCTGCCTCGCTAGCTTTCTCTGGCATCGTCTTTTATATTTTGATCTATACCCATTGGCTAAAACGCCACACTACCCAAAATATCGTCATTGGTGGGGCTGCTGGAGCAATTCCGGCATTAGTGGGTTGGGCTGCTGTCACAGGCACTTTAAACTGGTCAGCATGGTTAATTTTTGGCATCGTCTTTTTGTGGACACCACCTCATTTCTGGGCTTTAGCTCTAATGATTCGGGATGATTACGCAAAGGTCGGGATACCAATGCTACCTGTAATTGAAGGTGATACGGCAACAGTGCGGCAGATTTGGTATTATACGCTGCTAACTGTAATTGCAACCGTGTTATTGGTTTATCCCTTGGGCGCGAGTGGAATTCTTTATGCTGCGATCGCCCTAAGTCTGGGAGGATTATTTATCCACAAATCTTGGCGCTTATTGCAAAATCCAGAGGATCGCGCTGTGGCTAAAGAGTTGTTTCTCTATTCCATTTCCTACATGATGCTGTTGTGTCTGGGGATGGTCGTGGATAGTCTTCCTGTTACCCATAATCTAATTAGTGCGGTAATTAATCATCTGCATTTTATTGGTTAGGGGATGGAAAATTTAGCGATCGCGTTTGGTAAAGGAACGCGATCGCATTTTCGGAAATTTAAAAAATATACATAATAATTAGAGTTTGGCGGATTTGCGATTAAAAATAAAATTTCATTTGTAACCAAATTGATTAAAAAGTTGAATGTTGACAAATTACATTCGTACAGCAATGCACAAAGCAACTTATGAGTTGCTTGAGGATGGAACTTTCTATGGCGAAATTCTAGAATGTCAAGGTGTGTGGGCAAACGCTACAACACTAGAAGCTTGCCGGGAGGATTTGCAAGATACTCTTGAAGGATGGATTGTACTAGGATTGCGTTTAGGTCATACTCTACCAATACTTAATGGTGTTGACCTGAATCTTACCAAAGAGGTCGCCTAATGCCACCCTTTGGATCAATTAATCGGCGGGATCTGATTCGTTATCTGAAAGATGCAGGTTTTGATGGGCCTTACCCAGGTGGTAAGCATCAATACATGGTAAAAGATGAATTAAAGCTGACAATTCCCAATCCACATCAGGGAGACATTAGCCCAAGCTTACTAAATAGAATATTACGTCAAGCTAATATTAGCAGGGATGAGTGGGAAGCGTTATAAATTATATGCGCGATCGCATCTCTAAAACAGAAAATCCAAAACTTAAAAATTTGAATACCTTATTATTTAAGTAAGATTCTTCTGGGACGGTTTTGTTCATTAGGAAAATGGCAATGAACCGCATCACGGATCATTTTTCGTAGTGTTTCTATATCGTCAGCCTGAGTAAAAATTGACTCGGTTAAAGCTCTAGCTGTATAACCACCATCTGGATCATCTTCTATGATAAATATAATTTCAGTCATAGCTTATCCTTCTATAAATACTAGATTTTAAAGTCCATACTCTTCGCAGCGTAGTAAAATAAAACTCACTACTAATGTCATCCCACTAATCCTAAAACATGGTAAATGACCTTTTGGAGCTTTTATAGAGAAGATAAGATCATCAAACCATACAGTAGGTATTTCTTCAAATAAATCTATAAAAAACAATAATTTTTGCCTTCTCATTTTAGAACTTAACCATCCTACTTCAGAGCTAAAACGACACCAAGCTTCCCAATCTGGCTCCTTGCTTCCTCCCATATTTTGCCAAATTTGTTTTTGTATACTTAAACCAAAATTTCCATTGCTATATTTCTCCCATAGACTGTTAATAGTGCGAAGGTCTTGACAAGAAAATTTTTTTACATCTTCCAAATAGAGTGAACCTTGTTTTTCTCTACCTGATATCTTAAGCAAAATATCAAAAGTTTTTTCATTAGCATCTTTCCATCTACCAGATACTAATAAATCATTAAGTCTGCTGTAATCTCTTGTCAATCCTGATGTTATACAAGGGTTAAGATTAGAGGCTATAACTTTTTTAGAGTTAGATAAAACTTGTTTATGAGGCTTTGATAATACTGCTGATTTTGCAGCAATTTGATTTTGTTTATTGTTGAGAGCTGCTAGCACTTCATCTGTAGATTGATAACGTTCCTTCACATAATCCTGAATTAACTTATCTAAAACTTTCCCAAAATCAGGAGTAATGCTTCTACCTTTTGGTAAATATTTTCTCCAAATCCAGCAACCCCTGAGCGCATCATAAAGTTCATCATAAGCATCCGCTTTTGGAAAACATTGGGTTAATAGCCGAATACAAGTTACACCCAAACTATAAAGGTCGCTTGCAGGAAAAACTTGACCACGCATTTGCTCTAATGGGGTATATCCCAATACGGTTCAGTTAAGGGCTATTGGTAAAAAATTTTTGGTTTTTGAGACGCGATAAATCGCCATCTCTACAAGTGCTTTGGTTTTATCTGAACTGTATTGGGGTATATCCAGGCGTTCCTACTGTTGTACCAACACCTACAAAAGTTTTTGTAATTTGTTTAGAAACACCAAAATCAATTAATATTAACTTCCCATCCAGACGGCGCATGATATTTTCTGGTTTAATGTCTCGATGAATTACACCGCGTTCATGGATAAATTTCAGGATAGGTAATAAATCAGTTAAAAGCTGTTTGATCTTTTCTTCGCTAAAGGCTCCCTGCTGTTGCAATTCTTGTAATAAATTCTGTCCCTCAATCAACTCTTGTACTAAATAAAGCCGCTTATCCTGTTCAAAATAAGCAATCAGACGCGGAATTTGCGGGTGTTCCCCCAAGTCATACAGTCGCTTCGCCTCTTGCTTAAATAACTCTGTTGCTTTCTCAAGTGCATTCGTTCCTTGAACTTGCGGGACAAATTGCTTAATTACACAAGGTTCATCTATCTTATCTGCATCCCTGGCTTCATAAGTTCTGCTAAATCCACCCTCGCCCAAAAGTCGTATTACTCGGAAACGATTTCTAAATAATGGTGTGAGTGTTTGTCCACACTTAATGCAAAACTTGTTGTCATCAGGGTTAAAAGGATTTGAACAACTAGAATTAGAACAGTAAAGCATATTTGGAAATATATCAGCAGATAGTGTCTATGTTCAGTTTTCCCATTTTCTGCTGACTTGGTTTTACGACTCTCTATTTTTAACTAGATTTACTTCTAGTGGCATCTACAATCTCAACTCACTTTTGCTAGCGTAGTGATATAGAGTTTATCGCTCCCCAGTATGCGGCTGGAAGCAAAAGGATTAATTAATATGGCTCATTTAAATCAGCGTCGCTCCCAAAATGTCAACGGCGATTTTTATGTAGATACTACCTGTATTGATTGTGATACCTGTCGCTGGATGGCTCCTGAAGTATTTTATGATGTTGATGACCAATCGGCTGTTTATCATCAACCAACCAATGAAACAGAAAGATTAGCCGCACTGCAAGCGCTTTTAGCTTGTCCTACCAGTTCCATTGGCACGGTTGAAAAGCCAAAAGATATCAAAGCTGTTCAAGAAAGTTTTCCAATACTAGTAACGGAAAATATTTACCACTGCGGCTATCATTCTGAAAAATCTTACGGTGCTGCTAGCTATTTAATTCAACTTCCAGAAGGTAATATTTTAGTGGATTCTCCCCGGTTTACGCCGCCTTTAGTTAAGCGTTTAGAAGAACTGGGGCCAATTCGTTATATGTATTTAACTCATAAGGATGATGTGGCAGATCATCAAAAATTTGCCGAGCATTTTCAGTGCGATCGCATCCTTCATGCTGATGATATTACTGCGGATACTCGCAATGTAGAAATCCAGCTAACTGGTTCTGAACCATTTACCTTGACTCCAGATTTATTAATTATCCCAGTTCCCGGTCACACCAAAGGGCAAACTGTTCTACTTTATAAAAATCAGTTCCTCTTCACTGGCGATCATCTGGCTTGGTCAGAAAGCTTCCACCAACTAGCTGCATTCCAAAATGCCTGCTGGTATTCTTGGTCAGAACAGACTAAATCGATGCGTAACTTGGCTAATTACTCTTTTGAGTGGGTGCTACCGGGTCATGGACGAAGGTTTCATGCTGATAAGGAAACCATGCACCAGCAGATGCACAAGTGTATTGAATTGATGGAATCTTTGGATTGACCAAATAATTCAAATTTATTTGGTTATATGGCAAGACTTAAGAAAAATCTAACTCCCTAACCCCTTTCCCGATGCCGGAAGGGGGAACATTTAAAGTCTCTCCTTTAAAGCTACGGTGTACACACAAGTGCTTTCGTTCAGAACACGAGTGCATTCATTCAAAACACGAGTGCATTTGTTCAGAACACAAGGGCTTTCGTTCAGAACACGAGGACTTTTGTTCAGAACACGAGGACTTTCATTCAGAACACAAGGGCTTTCGTTCAGAACACAAGGGCTTTCGTTCAGAACACGAGGACTTTCGTTCAAAACACGAGGACTTTCGTTCAGAACACAAGTTTTTTTTGAGCTTTTAAGGGAATGAAACAGCTTTGCTTTTTAAGAGATTAAAAGTCTGTGGAGCCACTCCACTCTAAAAGACTTGTGTGTACACCGTAGCTTTTAAGGAGAGAGATTTAGAGAGAGGTCAAACTTTATTGCATACAAACCAGCGATCGCTATAACCTGGGTTTTAGCACCCTTTTACCCAGACACGGATTATGAAAAAGCTGATCAACAAGCCGGAAGACTTTGTGCGAGAAAATCTAGAAGGTATGGCGGCGGCTCATTCCGATTTAATTAAACTGAACTACGATCCTGCTTTTGTCTATCGAGCCGATGCACCTATACGGGGTAAAGTAGCAATTATTTCTGGTGGTGGCAGTGGACATGAACCTATGCACGCTGGCTTCGTCGGCAAAGGAATGCTTGATGCAGCTTGCCCTGGTGAGGTCTTCACTTCCCCTACTCCTGACCAAATGCTAGAAGCAGCAAAGCTTGTAGATGGAGGCTCTGGTATTCTTTATATCGTCAAAAATTATAGTGGCGATGTGATGAACTTTGAAATGGCAACGGAGTTAGCCCGTAGTGAGGGAATCCGATCGCTAAATATTTTAATTGATGACGATGTAGCAGTGAAGGATAGCCTCTATACTCAAGGGCGGCGGGGTGTAGGAACAACAATACTAGCGGAAAAAATTTGTGGCGCGGCGGCTGAAGCTGGGTATGATTTGCCACAAATAGCAAATTTATGTCGCCGAGTAAATCTGAATGGGCGGAGTATGGGAATTGCTCTAACATCTTGTACAGTCCCCGCTAATGGAACGCCGACATTTGAATTGAGCGATCGCCAAATTGAATTAGGTATCGGTATTCACGGTGAGCCAGGAACGGAACGCACAACTATAAAATCAGTAGATGAGATTACCGAAATTTTGACGCGATCGCTAATTGACGATCCAGCATACAGCCGCACACTGCGCGAGTGGGATGAAGATAAAGGAGAATGGGTAGATGTGGAACTAACAAGTTTACCATTTGCCAAAGGCGATCGCTTATTAGCTTTCGTTAATAGTATGGGTGGAACCCCGATTTCTGAACTGTATATTGTTTATCGCAAACTCGCCCAAATCTGCGAACAGCAAGGATTGCAAATTGTGCGAAACTTAATCGGCCCTTACGTTACATCTCTAGAAATGCAAGGTTGTTCCATTACCCTACTGAAATTAGATGATGAAACGATCCGGTTATGGGATGCACCAGTAAAAACAGCAAGTTGGCGCTGGGGAATTTAACTAATTACAAATTATTATGGTAACTCAAGCGCAGATATTACAATGGTTGCAGGCTTATGCAACCGAGATAGAGCAGAATAAAACTTATTTGACAGAATTAGATGCTGCGATCGGAGATGCTGACCACGGCATAAATATGGATCGTGGCTTCAAAAAGGTAAGCGTTCAGTTACCAACTTTTGCAGACAAGGATATCGGCAACATTCTCAAAACTGTGAGTATGACGTTGATTTCTTCTATTGGCGGTGCAAGTGGCCCTCTTTATGGCACTTGGTTTTTACGAGCCAGTACAGTAGTAGTAGATAAGCAAGAATTAACAGCCCAAGATGTGTTAAAGCTACTTCAAGCAGGTTTAGACGGAGTGCTGCAACGTGGTAAAGCGCAACTAAAAGACAAAACAATGGTGGATGTGCTATCTCCGGCTGTAGCGGCTTTTGGGCAGGCTGTAGGGGAAAGTAAGGGAACACTGGAAGCTATGCAACAAGCTGTAGTAGCAGCCCAAAGGGGGTTGCAAGAAACTATACCGATGCAGGCGAAAAAAGGACGGGCTAGTTATCTGGGCGAGAGGAGTGTTGGACATCAAGATCCGGGAGGAACTTCTGCTTATTTGATGTTAAAAAGTTTGTTAGATGTGTTAGAAAATTCTGAGGAATTTTGAGTTGAAATTTCTCAAGGAGTTTCTGAGGATGCTTCTGAGCAAGATTTTGTCGGAGTGTTTAATTGGTCTGAAGTATTTATTAAGGAGTCATCCCCTAACATGGGGTATTTGCTTTGAGAATTTAAAATATCGTCAAAAACTTTCAGATCCTCAAGAACCTCTGATGCAGACTGATATCGCTGTTTGAAATCCTCCAGCACCATTTTACTGAGAATTTTAGCTAGGGAATGGCTTACTTGAGAGCGTAGTTTACCGCCGTAGGCATCGCCCCATTTTATCTCTCCATAACCATCTCTATCTAGCTCACGGGGCGCTACACCAGTCAAGGCTTTAATCCCAACCATACCCACTGCATAGATGTCACTACTATAGTGGGGACGGCCAAAACATTGTTCGCTTGGTGCGTAACCCTGAGTACCAATGCCAATAGTAAAGGGAGTTGCGTCTTGAATCTCAAGCTGTTTGGTACTAACTTCTTTGACGGCTCCAAAGTCAATTAATACTAGTTTTCCGTCTGAGTGTCGCCGGATGATATTACTAGGCTTAATATCCCGGTGAATCACATTGTTGTGATGAACAAATGTTAATGTTTGCAATAAGTCTCTGACAATTTTGATCGCGGCAATTTCATCAATTGCTCTACCTGGTGGCAATTCCTGATTTAAAGGATGACCAATTATCTGTTCTTGCACTAGATAAAATTCTTCATCTTGTTCAAAATACGCTAAAAGTTGAGGAATTTGAGCGTGTGTTCCCAATTTCTCTAGGGTTTGCGCCTCTGAGTGAAATAAACGTCTGGCAAGTTGCAAGGCTTCTGGTTTGGTGCTGGCTGGTTTTAGTTGCTTGAGAACACATAGAGGATTTCCAGGACGTTGGGTATCTTCAGCAACATAAGTTTCACTGAATCCACCAGAACCGAGAACTTTAACTATTTTGTAGCGTTGAGCCAGGATTTTCCCAGATAAGGCTAAATCTCGTTGCTGGATTAGGTCTTGCAAGTCATCTTGTTGACTGATAATCTCTTGAACGATAGGAGAAGTTTTATACTTTTGAAAAATGTCTACTAATTGGCGTTTTCTAATACTTTCTCTGACTAATGAGGTTCCCAGGTAGGAAAATCCGATCGTTGCGATCGCAATCATTGGTACGGTAGTAGGAAAAACTAACCGACCATAGACAAATAACCCATAGCTAATTCCTACCCAAGCACCAGACAAGGCAAGGCTATATAAAAATCTATTGATACTACGTTTGCGTCTGCTAATCATCAAGGCTGCACTGCCAACTAGAATTAGCACAAACAAACCCCGCAATGGTGCTGTGTTAATTCCTGGGGCGATCGCTTTCCCTGTCATCAAAGTTGCGATCGCATTGGCGTGAATTTCTACGCCCGACATGGGTTTAGCGCTGTTGCTAACAGCGACTGGATAATAATCATTATTTAACTTATCTGTTGCACCAATTAGCACAATCTTGTCTTTGAAGACCTTTCCCTGCTGTAAATAGGTGTTCCAGTTTTCTGGGTCGAGTACGTGCCAAAAGGGTATTTGCTCAAATGTACCCGCAGGCCCCCAAAAATAAATGCGATCGCCCTTTGGTCGGGGATAATTTACTTGTGCTATCCTAAGCGCTGCTTCATCAAAGGAGGGTAGCTTCTCAATTAAATTATCTTCAGTGAATAATTTAGAATACTCACTCGCCAATCGATGAATTTTCCCATCTTCTTCTAAGGGGAAATTAACTGAACCAATGGACACTGACCCAGTACGAAACATCTCTTGTGGGTCTGTCAGCTGCGTAAAATCCCCTTGGTGTGTCTGGGAATTTTCGTAGACGGCTGCTAAGGTAACTTTACTGCCATATTTTTGCAATACTGCCTGAAATTGGCGATCGTCGGCAACTCCATAACTGCTTGGCGTATCAAAAATGACATCTACTGCTACAGAGCGGACACCTGCTTTGACTAATTTTGTAATTATCTGGGCATAAGCAGCACGTTTATAAGGATAAGATTTCAGTGTTTCTAGGTAGGCATACTGTTTTGGATTTGTTTTATAGTACTGTTCGGGAACTGATATTGACTGATCATCTATTGCTAAAATTACGATGTCTTCTGGAGGCACAATCGGGCCACGCAGTTGAAAAAAGCCAGAAAGCGCCTTATTTTCGATCAACTGAACCGATTGCTCGCCAGAAGCGCTTAGGATTACTGCACCCATTACCCAAGCCCCAGCGAGGAGATGACCTAAACGAATCATCCACTTAGACTGGCGAGCCGATGCTGTCGAGGTTACTTTTGTCGGTTTACTTGAGTGTCTATTGGCAGCAGAGACATAGTTTTTAGTTAAGGTAGATGTAGGTTCTTCTGCCATGTCGTGTTACTGATTGATTTAAGTCCAACACTTTTATTTATTCAGACCACGTTTTAATACAAGCACATTGAAATAAGACTTAAATGACAATCTTATACATTTGTAAAGTATCTTTTATTCATCAACAAACTTTTATTGGCAGAGCTAGCCCCCAAGAGATTCTTACTCAGGTACTGCCTAACTTATTCTTTTTCTGTTAAGTGAGTTACAACTAGTGATTGTCTCACAGATCGCAGCCGGATCTACTTCGCCTCTGCAATTGATTGTGACGATATTTTACCCTAACCTAAGCAACAGGTATGCTCTTAAGTGGGTGTTTTACCAAAAGCTGTCCCAAGGTAGTCTTCTGTCTTTGGCGTAATATTGGTACTCTTTACAAAGCATATCCTGATACTGAAAGCTATACCTTTAGATAGGCATAAACTTATATCGTAGCCTAAGCTTATGCCATACCTCTTTAGGAGTAAACTTTAATGTTATACAGCGATAAATCCTGTTAGTGGTTAAATTTTATTGGTAGATTTTGATTCCGATGGTAGCTCTTACAGTTCTGGAGGTGAATAAGGTTTAGCGCCTAGCATCTCAACTCCAATGTTACATCCGTTTTTATGCCTTGAAAGAGGTAGGATAAAAGCTATAGATAAAGAGCTACTTTGTAGATATTAGCAAACTTGCTATTTGAAAATTGCTATAATCTATTGTTCCATCTAAATTCATTTATATTTATTAGGTGTAAATTTGTATGGGTTCTCCAATGAATCGTCTGTCTATTTTTGTAGACGGAAACAATATGTTCTATGCTCAACAAAAAAATGGGTGGTTTTTTGACCCACGGCGAGTCTTAGAATACTTTAAACATGAGCAATCAGAAACAACATTAATTAATGCATTCTGGTACACTGGCTTAAAAGACCCACAAGATCAGCGAGGTTTTAGAGATGCTCTAATTAGTCTAGGATATACAGTTAGAACTAAAATTCTTAAAGAATATTATGATGATACGTCTGGTCGTTACTCGCAAAAAGCGAATTTAGATATTGAAATTGTTGTAGATATGTTTAATACAGTAGACCAGTATGACCGAGTAGTATTATTCAGTGGCGATGGAGATTTTGAAAGAGCAATCGAACTATTACGCTCAAAAAATACACATATTACGGTAGTATCAACAGAAGGAATGATTGCTAGAGAGCTACGGAATGCTACTGATAGATATATAGATTTAAATGATATCAGAGATCAAATAGAAAAAACCGAAGGTTAGTAGTAGCCTTACAATTATTTACAAAGGTAAGAGTAAAAGAAAAACTAAGGTTGAAGATATATTGAGCCGTAAGTAAAAATTAAACAAGAAACCGCAAATGACAAACAAAACAGATCGAATCATCATTTTTGATACTACACTGCGAGATGGAGAGCAGTGTCCGGGAGCGACACTAAATATCGATGAAAAGCTAGTTATTGCCAAGCAACTAGCACGTCTGGGTGTAGATATAATTGAGGCGGGCTTTGCCTTTGCCAGTCCCGGAGATTTTGAAGCCGTCAGCAAGATTGCCGAAGTTGTAGGGACAGAAAATGGCCCGGTAATTTGCAGTTTGGCAAGAGCAATTAAAGCAGATATTGAAGCAGCCGCAGAAGCATTAAAACCAGCAGTTAATGGCAGAATTCACACATTTATTTCGACTTCTGATATTCATTTAGAGTATCAGTTACGGAAGTCACGGGCAGAAGTCCTAGCGATCGCCGAAGAAATGGTCGCTTATGCCAAGTCCTTTATGACAGATGTGGAATTTTCGCCGATGGATGCGGCTCGTTCCGATCCAGAATTTCTATATCAAGTGTTAGAAAGAGCGATCGCAGCTGGTGCAACAACAGTTAATATTCCCGATACAGTTGGTTACACCACCCCAAGCGAATTTGGGGCAATAATTAAGGGCATTATCGAAAATGTCCCTAACATCGACCAAGCGATTATTTCCGTTCACGGCCACAATGATTTAGGCTTGGCAGTTGCTAACTTCTTAGAAGCCGTAAAAAATGGTGCGCGGCAACTAGAATGTACCATCAATGGCATTGGCGAACGCGCCGGTAATGCATCCTTAGAAGAATTAGTGATGGCGCTACACGTGCGGCGGCAATATTTTAACCCTTATCTCGGCAGACCAGAAGAATCTCAAGAATCGCTGACAAATATCGACACCCGACAAATTTACAAAACCTCACGCTTAGTTTCTAATTTGACGGGAATGTTAGTACAACCAAATAAAGCGATCGTTGGGGCTAATGCTTTTGCCCATGAGTCTGGAATTCACCAAGATGGTGTATTAAAGAACAAACTCACTTATGAAATTATGGATGCCCAATTGATTGGCTTGACAGACAATCAAATCGTTTTGGGCAAACATTCAGGGAGGAATGCTTTCCGCACCCGCTTAAAAGAATTGGGTTTTGAACTGTCAGATAGTGAGTTAAATAAAGCCTTCGTTAGATTCAAAGAAGTAGCAGATAAAAAGAAAGATATTTCTGATTGGGATTTGGAAGCGATCGTTAACGATGAAATCCAACAAGCACCCGATTTGTTCCGGGTAGAGTTGGTGCAAGTTTCCTGTGGTAGCAATGCCAAACCCACCGCTACAGTCACCCTCCGCACTCCAGAAGGTGAAGAATTAACCGACGCTGCGATCGGTACTGGGCCAGTAGATGCAGTTTACAAAGCCATCAATCGAGTGGTGAATGTGCCCAATGAGTTGATTGAGTTTTCTGTGCAGTCAGTAACAGCCGGTATTGATGCCATTGGAGAAGTGACGATTCGTTTGCGTTATGAATCTAAGGTGTTTTCTGGTCATGCAGCGAATACAGATATCATCGTGGCATCCGCGCAAGCTTATGTAAATGCGCTGAATAGACTTTATTCTGCATTGCAAACTCAAGAAAAACCAGAGCAAGTATCTGCACAGAAAGTCTGATATCCTAATCCATCATCAAAGTACCGCACCTTGTTTTTAGCTCATGCTAAAAAACTCCTCCTCAAAATTGGGGAGGAGTTATGCGTGATTACGAAAATTTGTTAGAAAATTATGCTGACAGAAAAACATATAGCCATCAGAGAAGCCGCTATTAAAGAAGACTTACTGATTGGAAAACACTTTTACCAAATGTGGCTAGATATTGGTGTTGATGAGAGTAATATCCATCTTGATTGGCAGAATATTACTCTCAAATTTATAGAAGAAGCGCGTCAGGATTTGTTTTACAAGGCTTTTATTGCAGAGGTTGATAATATAATTGTGGGTTCTGTAAGTTGCCAACTTTTTGCAGGTTTATACCCGAATATTCTCAAAAATGAATACCGCAAATTTGGATATATTTGGGGCGTTTACGTTGAACAATCTTACCGCAGACAAGGTATTGCCAAAAAACTAACTAATAGAGCAATTGAATATTTAAAAGAGATAGGTTGCACACGAGTGATTCTTAACGCCTCACCATTGGGTAAACCAGTTTACTCCAGTCTTGGTTTCTCTGAAGGTAATGTAATGGAATTAGATTTGATTTAATAACAGTAATTTTTTGCTTTATAGGCATGTGTAATAAACTTACACTATCCAAAACTAACTTACTGCAACCAGCATAGTGTGGACTTCTGAATGCACACACTGTTGCTCTTTTCGTTTATAAAGCGAGTTTCATAAAGATATTAGTATGATGTGGTGTCCGGTTAAATAATTGCCATTGCGAACTTTCCACTCGCAATGACACATCACAAATAATACCAATTTGAAAAAACAATGCAGCAAATAGCCATTTGTAGAGACGCGATTCATCGCGTCTTGATTCATCGCGTTTTAACTTGACCCTGAAAACAGTAGTTATTGTTACACACGATCGCCAAAAACGCGGATAACATTAGAAAAATCTCACCCTATATACATTAAGGTGAGGCAAAGCTGTTTATCTTTACGTCCAAAAATAGCCCACAAGGGTGAGAAATTACTTGACAAAAGTCTGATATTATGCGTTAGTTGTTAGCTAAAAGCAAAGGAGTTTGCAATGCATCGACAAATGTGCTGGTTATCTAAGTCTGGTGGTGACGGAGAGAAAATTCTGTATTTGCAGACAGAACCCAATCAGCCTTGGCGGCCCTACACGGCTTTTGGACATTTCACAGTCCCAGATTATCAAATACCAGGTGGTTCTAAAGGTTGGGCAACTTACCAAAAACTTCTCAAAGCAGGTTGGACACTAGTACCTAGCGCACGAGCAAATGAGTTTGGTACTAGTAGCTACGCAGAATCAACAACTCAAAATCAATAGTTATTGGTCATTTGTCATTGGTCATTGGTCATTGGTCATTTGTCATTTGTCATTTGTCATTGGTCATTGGTCATTTATCATTTGTCATTGGTCATTGGTCATTTGTCATTGGGCATTGGGCATTGCAGTCTCTTACTCGCTTATAAACCTCTAGGGGAACCTTCACCGCGAGGATCTGCCGCGCCTTCTAGAGTTCCATCGGATGTAACAGCGATCGCGTTACCATTACCCCAAGGAGTAGTTTCTTTAATTTTATGCCCCCGACGGCATAAGTCTTGCACAGTCAAAGCATCCAAACCCCAGGATTCTACGCGCAACTCATCTGGAAGCCATTGATGATGTATGCGTGGAACAGAAACAGCTGCGCCAACATCCATGTTATATTCCAGCACATTCAGGATGACTTGCAAAACCTGGGTGATGATGGTGCTACCACCGGGCGCACCGGCAGCCATCCGAAAATGACCATTTTCTGTGACAATTGTGGGAGTCATGCTGGATAAGGGAGTCTTACGAGGTGCAATGCTGTTGGCATCGTTACCAACCAAACCAAAGGCATTAGGCACTCCTGGCGCAGCAGCAAAATCATCCATCTCATTGTTGAGGACAATTCCAGTGCCTGGTGTAACTACACCAGCACCAAAACTCAGGTTAATTGTGAAAGTCAGACTTACGGCGTTGCGTTCTGCATCCACAACAGTAAGATGAGTTGTTTCAGGAGATTCATGGCGCGTCGTGTGCAGTTTAACAGACTGATGAGATAACGGAATGGTATTTTGTTCTAAACTCTGATTATCAGCTTGACTAAAACGTTGTAGTGTCTTTCTATCTACTGGCTTGACCTCGGTCGAAGGTCTAGCCATTTGCATATTAATTTCTTGACGGCGTTGTTTGGCGTAAGCTGGACTGAGCAGTTCTTGTACAGGAACTTTGACAAAATCAGGATCGCCTAAATATTCTGAGCGATCGCTGTAAGCAATCTTCATTGCCTCTACCATTAAGTGGATAGCGTCTGGATGATGCCATCCTAAAGATTTTAAATCAGTGTCACCAATAATATTTAAAATCTGCAATAGATGAACCCCTCCTGATGATGGGGGTGGCATTGAGCAAATTTTAGCTTTACGGAAATTCCCACAAACGGGAGTCCGCCAGATTGGTTTGTAGGTTTTCAGGTCTTCGAGAGTAATTAAACCACCATTTTTTACCATATCAGAAGCGATCGCCTGAGCAATACTTCCGGTGTAAAAACTTTCGGGATTTTCGGCAATTGTTGTTAAGGTGCGTGCCAAATCGCTTTGCACCAGTTTCTCCCCTGGTTTATAAAATTCGCCGTTGCGAGTGAAAATTGCCCGCAGTGCTGGATTTTTGATCAGTGCTTGCTTGTAGGATTGGTTTGTTTGCAGAGAACGCCAAGTTGCGACATCGCCCAGAATAAAGCCATCTTTAGCAAGTGCGATCGCAGGTTTCATCACCTCTTGCCAAGAAAGCTTACCATAGCGACGATGCACTTCATAAAGCCCCGCCACCGTTCCTGGTGTTGCTACTGCTAAATAACCACTAATACTTGCATTGGGACGCACCTTTCCTTGTGCGTCTAAATACATATTTTTTGTAGCTTTTAGGGGGGCGCGTTCGCGGAAATCTAGCGCTTTCATATCGCCAGTTTTCTCAGAGTGCATCAGCAAAAATCCGCCGCCGCCGATTCCGGCTGAAAAAGGTTCAACTACAGAGATTGCAAAAGTTGTGGCTACGGCTGCATCTACTGCGTTACCACCTTTGCGTAACATTAAAATCCCCGCCTCACTTGCTAAAGGATTGGCTGAAACCACCATTCCCTTTTTGCTGCGTAGGGGTAAAGTTATGGCGGCTGATGCTACTTGAGTGTAAAGTAACAGACTGAAAGAAAAGATTGCGATAGCTACGCCCGCCGAGGGCATCGCAATCTGCTTTGATTTAGCAACAGTAAGCATTTTTATGCCATTTTGTTTGATATTTATTAGCCTACCGTTAAGGTGTGTATTTAACGAACAGAATTCAGCAGTCAGGAGCCAGAATTCAGAATTTAATTCTGTGCGAGTGGCGGATAGTGTAGCGTAAAGCCTGCGGCCTAGCTTCCCTTAGAGCGAGTCTTGCCCACGGCACGCTGCGCGAACGAGCGTCTGAATGAACGAGTTTAAGTCCCCCACTAAATCTCCGATTTAGTGGTGTAATAATCAAGTGGTGGGTCTGAATCCCCCACTCATTAATTCTGAATTCTGACTTCTGAATTCTGACTTCTGAATTCTTCTTCAATACCCTTATACCTTTCGCATATTTTGACTGATGGGGTCAAAACCTCTAGAAAACCTCGTGCTTTCATCGTAGTAAGCGCCAGTTAGATTGGCTCCATACAACTTGGCATAATTAAGTTTGGCTCCCCGAAGATTTGCCTCATTCAGTTTGACACCGCTCAAATTCGCTCTGGTCAAATTTGCTTTAGCTAAGTTAGTTCTACTCAAATCTGCTCCCCAGAGTTTAGCTTTAGCTAGGTTAGCTCCACTCAAGTCAGAACCCCATAAATTGATTCCAGGCAAATAGACTCCAATTAGCCTGTTTCTACTCAAGTTAACGGCTGGGAAATATCTTTCCCCTGCCGCAAAACGCCTTTTTAATTCGTCTGTATTCACGATCGCTACTCAATAATAATCAAATTTCTATCTCTAATATCGATTCTATATGAGGGTGCATAAAGCTGTAGAATTAGCAATATAAAAGATTCTTTTTCAAAGAAACTCTTAATATTCCAATACGCTGAAATTAAAGCTTGATCCTCCCTAACCTTGGTGAAAAGGAGAGAATTAGATCAAGCTTCTAAATACCTCTAAATATTAGATTTACTTGACTGGAATAACTTCAAACTCGAAACTACCGATTAAACGGTCATCAATATAGACCTCTATTCTATACTTGCCAACCGGATCGCCAGGAGCGATCGTCCAAAAATTCTCAATTACACCATTTAAAGCCGATTGTGTGCGCCGTGTTATGGATGTAGTACCGTCTTTTGAGATCGAGAAATCTTCACCGTTATCTGTACCCCAAGTTTCTGGAGGTTTTGGTAAATGTAAAACTTCGCGCCATTTCACTTCACCTTGATAGTCTTTAAGTTTAATCCGCCATCCGTAGATGTTTCCTTCTTGAAGCGGCACTCTTTTTGTGCGGAAAATGGTAACGTTACCTTTGGAGTCAACTCTCTTTAGACCGAACTCGGTGTTGCTAACAGTAATATTTTTCAGACTTGTTGGTGTAGGAAATGGTGTGCTATTTTGTCCTACACCAGAAGTAGCGGCGATCGCCTCAGAAGATATAACCCCAAATATTAGGCAAGAAGAAGCTAGCACAGCAATAGTAGCCCAAATTCTCATTAGTATGGTTTTCCTGTCAGACGTTTGGTACTTATTCCAGTAATCTGACATACTTTCCGGGTCAAAGATACTTATGCTTGGAAAAAGACGAAATTATTTTTACAGATGGTTTTCCTGAATACTAGTGTTGGCGATCGCTATTGAAGTTAACAATTAGATAATTGTTTTACTATAGGATTAATATTTGATTTTTGAACAAAATTACGTATTGTACAGTGGGTTAGAACGGAGTTCATAACGCACTATTATCAAGGGTTTGATGCCGTACTCTCCGCACTCACATCCTACGTATATCAATACTGCTCGGTTAAGATATTCGTAGGTTGGGTTGAGCGGAGCGAAACCCAAACCCTTCAAAATGTTGGGTTTCGTTCCTCAATCAACCTACACATTTTTATTTTTTAGCCAAAACCTACGCAGTATTGCTACGTATATTTTATCCAAATCAAACCGGATTCCTATACATAGAGAAATTCAATTGCAACAAATCAATCGATAGGAAATGTCCAAATTATCAGTTTAGCAATTTCCGCTTGTAATAAATAATTTGGTTTTTTCAAAGAAGTAAAAATTTAAGTTTCAACAAAAATTAAAAACATAAACTGCAAAAAACTCAGTTGCATTCCGAAAACTAATTCGGTTTTTGCACTACTATTTTGCTTACTTCATAAGCTTTTTGACTGGTGTGATAACTTCTTCGCCATTTCTCGAGATGCTCTATAGATATTGATTTAGAGGTGACGTTTACACTACTTCCTCGCCAAGCGACTTCTGCATCTGTTGTGAAAACCCCACACTCTAATTGATCTAGCCTCATATTCCAATATTCGCTAAATCGACCTTTTAAAGTTATAACTTGCTCAAATACCTTGTTTCTGTGTTTATTTCTTCTTTTCCTTTCTGTCGCTCCTGTCGCTTCTGTATCAATAAACTTAGTTTCAATTAAAAACAGGCTCCCTTTAAAAGTCTGATAGACAAAATCACACTTACCTAAATCTGTATAATCTGAAATTGGAGATTTTTCAAATAACAACAATTCGGCGCATGATGGAAACAAATCTTTAATATTCAGAAATAAATAAGCTTGCAATAGAAGTTCCTTGTCATAAGGAAATAAGATCACACCTTCAAAGAACTTTTGAATGTCATCATGAGTTTGGGGCTGAATTTTTTTACAGTATGAAACAAATCTATGTAGTTCGTTGACGATCATCAAGTTCTAACTCCTTCCCCCGGTCGCAGCCTTAAGGCTATTAGCATAAAAAGATACCATTATCTCTAGGAAATCATCATCCGCGTAAGTAACTAAAAAAACGTTTTAAATCTTGAATACTTAAGCCATTTTACTGATGACAGTTCAGTAAAACTAATTTCAAAGCTGCTTTTCAGTATTGGCAGATTTTTAACTTTTGGTGTCAAGTACTAGTCAGCGATTTGATATGAGCAGGAAAACTGGCATTTTGCAAAGCTTGAACAGTTATTCTTGAATCTTGTACGCAAAATTGCCAACCCAAGCGAACAAGTTTCCGAGAATTTTCAGTTTGAATAATTCCAATTACCGGCATTTTTGCCTTTTCTTTATCTACTGAATGCTCTTGCAAAATTGTTTTTAAACGATGTAGTTCTTCCATATTCCCTGCTTGCTGGGGATTTAACTCCACCATGACCATTTGTACTGTTTCTACTGGTTCTGCATCTTCAACAATAAATTGAGTCTGCTCGTCGCGTCGGTCTACTTTTCCCCAAATAATCAATCTGGTGTCAACTTGAAGTAGGGAACTAATACGCTCATAAGTTTTGGGAAAAACTACAGCTTCCGATTGTGTAGTTAGGTCTTCTACTTGCAAAATTGCCATTTGATCGCCTTTTTTAGTAACCACTTTTTTGACGTTATTCAACATCACAACTGCACAAAGCCTGGTTTCTTCCCTTTGCTCTCCCAGTTGCGAAAGATTAATTGGTGTCAAAAGTGGTGTTATTTGCCGTAGCGATTTCAATGGATGATCTGATACATAAAAGCCTAATAATTCTTTCTCCATCTGCAACTTTTTCTGTGGAGGTAAATCTGTCACAGGTTTAGATTTAGGAGCAGTTTCAAAGGCATTAGTTGCTCTTTTATTCTGAGTAGAAGAAAATCCATCGCCTAATAAATCAAAGAGATTTCCTTGACCGCTAGCTCTGTCTTTAGCGCGAGATTGTGCCCAATCATACACTAATTCTGAGTCATTAATTAACTGTTGACGGTTGGATTCAATTTTGTCAAAGGCTCCACAGTAAATCAGCGATTCTAGAGTCCGGCGGTTAACAGCACGTAAATCCACGCGATCGCAAAAATCAGCGAGTGATTTAAATCCTGTCTCATTTCTCGCCTCTAAAATAGAAGCGATCGCATTCTGTCCCACGTTCCGCACTGCCGAAAATCCAAAGAGAATCTTTCCTGCTGTTGGTGTAAAATCAACACCAGAACGATTAATATCTGGTGGATCTATGGAAATACCCATGTTTGTACAGTTAGTAATATATCTTTGTACCTTATCGGTATCGCCACTGTTAGCCGTTAACAGTGCAGCCATGTATTCCAACGGGTAATTAGCTTTTAAATAGGCTGTTTGATAAGTTACATAACCATAGGCAGTGGAATGGGACTTATTGAAACAATTAGAAGCTATGAAGCCATTTTTGATACTAAAATTATGGTCACGTTCAACTCCAATGTCATAGACATTTTGTGTGCCTAAATATTTACGTGTGGCTATTTTTATCATCCTAACTACCCCCGAAAAAATCTTTGAGCAATTTATAAACTGTAGCGATAGTATTACCTGTAATATACAATTATATCACTAGAAAACACTGCTATACTTCTACATAAAAACAGCACAAGCAGCTAAAACATATCAAAATTGTAGTCAACCATTAGATAAACAGTTAATAGCAATATAGCTGATGTTTTTAAAGCTTATAAACATATTCCAATACATCTTAAATCTGCTTATTTTAGATGTTTAAGGAGTAGGGAGTAGGGAGCAGGGGGAGAAGAACTATTAATTATTACTCAAGTCCCAATTCTTAATTCCCAATTCCCAATTCCCAATACGTCAGTTACTATCGTTGAAAAGTAACTCCGTATAAAAGGATGTGGGTAGGTGAAAGAGACGCTAATCGTAATTTTGACGGTGGTTATGGGATTGCTTGTGATAGTCGAGATCGGACTACGATCGCTTTTTGGCTTTGGTAATCCCCTAATTTACATGGGTGATGAGCAGATTGGTTATTTATTGGCTCCTAACCAACGCACGCGTCGTTTTGGTAATCGCATTGAAATTAATGAGTATTCTATGAGAGGTAGTCCGATCAATAAGACACCTACACCTTCTGGACTGCGAGTTTTGCTGTTAGGGGATTCTATTGCTAATGGTGGCTGGTGGACAGATCAAACTAATACAATATCCGCGATGATGATGCGTTCTCTGGCATCACTCACTCATAGTAATTATCAAGAAGTAGAAGTGTTAAATGCTTCAGCTAACTCTTGGGGGCCACGAAACGAGTTAGCTTATTTAGAGAAATTTGGTACTTTCAACGCGCAAGCGGTAGTGTTATTAATTAATACTGATGACTTATTTGCTACCCCTCCTACTTCTTTACCTGTAGGACGCGATCGCAACTATCCCGATAGTAAACCTCCCCTAGCCTTAGTAGAAGTGTGGCAACGTTATATCGCCAAGCAGCAGCCAATTCCCGAAATGAAAGCAGTGCAGAATGAAGCAGGCGATCGCGTGGGGATTAATTTAGAGGCGATCGGTAAAATTCAAGCCTTGACTCGCCAAAGCAACAGTCAATTTTTACTAGTTATGACTCCTTTGCTACGAGAAATTGGTGAACCAGGCCCTCGTGATTACGAAATTAAAGCCCGCCAGCGCTTGAACGACTTTACCAAGACTCAGCAAATTGACTATATAGACTTTTTACCAATATTCAATTCAACTACCAACCCCCAAGCTTTGTATCACGATCATATTCACCTGAATTTGCAAGGGAATAAGTGTGTCAGTGAACTTATGGAGCGATCGCTTTTGCAAAGACTAGGGAACATACCACTTACTCAGAGCTACTAAAATTGTTAATTCTAACCCATAAAAGGTTTGTAGTGAGTGATAATATCATGTTCGCATAATTAGTTATGATTTCCACAGTCATTGCACCCCACCCCTTAATCCCCTCCCCGCTTGCCTACGGTGTACACACAAGTAGTCCTAGAGCGAGTTTCCAGCCAAAAAAGGTAGATTCAAACTGGTACAATCCGCGAA
>NZ_JAVRCP020000025.1:0-96161 GCF_034530675.2 Nostoc sp. DedVER02 | reverse complement strand
AGGGCAATGCAACAAAGATGCAGAGCGATGCAACAAACGTGCAGATGCAAGAGATTTGTGTGTACACCGTAGCCAAATTATCGGAGAGGGAAGCCGGAGACAGGGTGAGGTATTTAATTTGATCCACTTACTTAGCCCTATATTGCAAAGGCTGGACGATGATGAATCCAAGGGTTAGCCGCTTCTAATTGTGCTGCTAGGCTGATGAGTGTAGCTTCAGCCGCAGGTTTACCAATTAGCTGCACACTGATGGGTAAACCCTTACTATCAAAGCCTACAGGAATTGCGATCGCAGGTTGTCCAGTTGCATTGGCAGGCGGACAAGGGGCAACCCACTCAACTATATTTTGAAATGTCTCTTCTGGACTCAGCGAAGCCCATTCTCCAACGCGGATAGGTGAATGCAGATAAACTGGTAATACCAGGACATCCACGGTATCAAAAAACGCCACAATCTGCCGTGCCACAATCTGCATTTGAGAAACTGCTTTGAGGTACTCAGCCACAGAACCTGTGCGTGCAAATAGCCAGCGATTTAATGGTTGCAAGGCTTCAACAGGAAGTCCCGCCGCAGCTACTCCAGCTTGCCAAACGATTTGAAATGGTTCAACTAAACCGCTAAAATCTGGGGATTTCTGTTCAACGTGGTGGCCGAGTTGTTCTAATAACTCCACTGTTTTATGGACACCTTGCTGACAGTTGGCATCAGCTTCTCCCAAAGGAAAAATATTAGTATCAAAGGCAATTCGCAAAGCACCCAATTTTGTCCCAGTTGCGGCGAGAAATGATGGTTCAGGATCGGGCAACCAGTAAGGATCGCCTGTGACATAGCCACTGATAGTATCCAAAAGGGCAGCAGCATCAGCAACAGTGCGGGCGATGGGGCCGTTGACGGCAATTCCCGCGAGGCGTTCGCCCACAGGTGCTTTACTAACCCTGCCCCTGGATGGTTTGAGTCCCACCAAACCACAACAAGCCGCAGGGCCACGAATTGAACCGCCGCCATCAGAACCTTGAGCGATCGCACACAACCCTGCTGCTACCGCCGCCGCCGCGCCGCCACTGGAACCACCAGGAGTATATTCTAAATTCCACGGATTTCTGGCTGGAGGAAAACCCGTAGGTTCACTGTATGGCAATGAACCTAATTCGGAAGTGGCAGTTTTACCCAGAATAGTAAACCCAGCTTGTTTAATTCTGGTTACAACCCCATCATCATAATTAGGGATATTGTTAAGTAATGCTGGATTTCCATAAGTACAGGTAACACCGGCTACAGCGTTGAGGTCTTTAATGGAAATTGGCACACCAAAAAATGGCGGTAATTCTGAAGTAGTTGTCAATAATTCTGTTTTGGCTTTGGCATCTGCGATCGCTAGTTCTGCCGTCACCGTAAAATAACTTCCTAATTGCGGATTCAACTCCTCAATCCGCTTTAAATATATTTCTACTACCTCTAGCGGTGAGATTTCCCGGCGATGAATTAATTGCGCCAACTCTAGCGCAGGAGTAAATGCTAAATCGACTTCATTCATAAGTTAGTGAATGGGTAATTTTGTCTTTATTTTGGGATTTTTAAACTGAAATTGTTACTTTAGCAGGATTTAAGGGAATTATACATTTTATAGCTCCTAAGATTTGTTATTTAACTAGGATGCTCAGATGCAACAGATATGGTTATGTTCTTACTCAAGCCATTTTAATTGTTTCGCATAAACTTTCGACAAATCCCCAAGGGGTATTTATGTCTAACCTAGAAGTACTTGTTAGTGAATTGCCAGCACTAATTCAGAGCCTCAAACTGACTATTGGCGATTCTAATGAAATCATGGAGCAAATTATCCTGATCAATAGCGCTCAGGAACAACTACGTAATATCAAAAAATTAGTTGCTCAGGAATTGAAATTTGACCGTGCCAAAAATTCTGCGATCGCTACACTTCCTCGAATAATTACTGTAGCTAGTGTTGGATTAGTAGATCCAGCGATCGCAGAAAAGTTCGGCAACTCAAAATCTCAAATTTCATTAACTGATTTACAATCCAAAATCGATAGTTGGATTGAATGGGGTTATTTTTTGCAAGCAATAGCTACTGATATTCTCAGTGACGATCGTTTAGTCAATCAACTAAATTTTGATATTAATTATCTCAGCTTGTCCGCCCAATTTCAGGTAATTGTTGAAACTTTAAAAATTAACTTAGTCTTTGGAAATTCTAATATTTTAAACAATCAAATTAAAAAAATTATTATTTCTCAAAAGGAATTGCTAGAATTAGAGCAAAAATTAGATTCCATTTTTGATACTATTAAAAATAGTCGTAGTTTATTAGATATTTTATTAGGTGTGTCTGCTTTCTTTGGTAAATCTTGTTTCACCTTAGAATGGTTAGACGATGACCACGAATTAATTATATCAAGTAATGGTAAATTTAAAGAATTAACGGATATTCTTAATGATTGTGATTATTTTAAAGAACAAATTGCTGCTTTAATTATTCAGTGTGACACTTTAAGGCAACAAGCAGAACAAGCCCTAAAAAAGATTGAAGACGAAAGTAGAAACAAACTAACTATTAGGCAGCATGTAGAGAAATTACCAAGCTTTTCGACACCAAAAATAGTACGTTCAGCTTTGATTATAGGCACAAGTTTATTAATTTTAGGTTTTGGTAGTTGGAAACTTAAAGAACAAAGTCCAAAATTGCAGCAGATGAATTTAACTCAAGAAGGAATTGCGTTAGCTAAGTTTAAATCTGCTCAAAAATTCGGTATGGAGGCTGCTTCTCTGGTTCAAACTCCACCGCATCCCCTAAAAGTTTGGCAACAAGCAGAAAACAAATGGCATCAAGCAATAATCTTGTTAGATAGTATTCCTAATGAAACATCAATTTCTGATCGAGCAAAGAAAAAATTGGCTTACTATCAGATTAACTATAAATTTATCAATCAAAGAGTATTAGTTGAAAAAAAGGCTCTAACCAACTTAGAATCAGCCCAAAAACTAGCAATAGAAGCTAATCTTTTTCTCAAGGGTTCACCTCATTCGCTATTAATTCGGAAGCAAGTACAATATAAATGGGCGCAAGCAATCAATTTATTAGAAGCGATTCCAGAGAGGACATCTGTTTCTATACAGGCTAAAGAAATGCTCAATATTTATAAAAAAAATTATGCTGCTATCAGTCAAATATAGCAATTTTAAATTAAATTAGCTACCCGAATTCTTTAAGAATTCGGGTAGCTTTACACCACGAATTTTCACAAATCAGATAGTATTGTTATATGTTGGTTTTCCTTCAGATAAAATACATCTTTAAAAACCACCGCTATTTTACGGATAATTTATTGCATCATTACTTTCATTGCTATAGCAATCTATATATTCAGAATTAATCCACCCCTCTCTTCCTACTATTCTCTTGTTTAAGCTATTAGTAACACGCACATTAACCCAAGGTGTTGGGCGACCTTGAAGTGATACAATATCTGGCTTGAGTAATGTAATATTGTTACCATTATCTAAACCTGCTGTTGATTTTCCGCCAGGTGTGGCACGTAAAGCTAATTGCCCTGATTTCAATCCAGTTACTTCGCAGAGTGCAGGCTTAACCTGAGCTACATTGCCACGACATTTTAGACTGCTACTACTCATCCAACCTTCTAAGCCTTTTTGTTTAGAACTATCTGCATCGATAACGCTAACGTAAATCCAATTTTCAATGCCTTTAGCTAGTACTTTTAACTTTGCATCTTCATATAAATTAATTGCACCTCCATCTTCAAATTCTCCTTGTGGTTTTCTTAGATATAAAAAAAGTGCTTCTTCATGTCCTAGTTTTTTGGTTTGACAAGTCACTTGTCTGTTAGCGCCTTTGGGAGTTGCAGCGCTTGCTATTGGTAACAAATTTAGAGTAGAAATCCACAGATAAAATGCAGCAAAAGAAAGGTGAGGTAGAGATTCAAAAAAGCTTGCCATTTTTGAGTAAATACGGGTGTTTTTTACTACTTTATTCCTGATATATTTTATCGTCCAGCATAAAACTACCTAAATGTATAAGGCAGAATAAGATCCAATACAGTTTATTTAGTTAAGCATTTTTTCTTCTCTCAGTATTCTCTGCGCCTCTGTAGTTCTTTAAAAAACTGACTTTGACAAAAGATTTTAGCCTTAACCCAACCGTATGGAATAAAATCAATACTTGTCGGTTAAAGGGCAATACGGTTCAGTTAAGGACTACTGGTAAAAATTTTGGGTTTTTGAGACGCGATAAATCGCCGTTTCTACAAGTGTTTTGGTCTTATCTGAACTGTATTGGGTTAAAGGGAAAGAAAAAACCTTTAACCCAAACCAAATTTCAGTTTAAAGAGAACTTCCATTAACCTTGGATAAAAAAATAAAGAGGTAAATCGCCCTCTTTTGACGCTTTACCTCTTTTCACAACAAATAATTACAACTAACAATTACACCTTAGAACGGTCAGTCAAAATCTCATAACCAGTCTCTGTCACCAAAACTGTATGCTCAAACTGAGCCGACAAAGAATTATCCACGGTGACTGCTGTCCAACGGTCAGATAATGTTCGGGTGTGTCTAGAACCCGCATTTAAAATTGGCTCAATTGCCAGCGTCATCCCCGCACGAAGTTTAACATTTGGCATCTCGCGGGTACGGTAGTTGAATACTGAAGGTTCTTCGTGCAAGTTACGACCAACACCGTGTCCAGTGAATTCTTCGACTATACTAAAGCCATTAGCTTTCACATGGTCTTCAATTGCTCCAGCTAAGTCAAGTAAGTATACACCAGCTTTTACTTGTTCAATGCCCTTAAATAAAGCTTCTTCTGCTACGCGAATTAATTTAGCAGCTTCTTCTGTCACTTCACCAACAGCAATTGAAATACAAGAATCACCATGAAAACCTTGGTAATAAGCGCCTGTATCTACTTTTAATACATCCCCCACACGAATCACTTTCTTCGGGCTAGGAATGCCATGTACTGCTTCATTATTAATGCTGGAGCAGATAGAACCAGGAAAACCATGATATCCTTTAAAACTCGGTGTCGCACCCATTTCACGGATGCGTTTTTCTGCGTGAGCGTCTAAATCAGCCGTTGTCATTCCTGGCTTTACTAGCTCAGAAATTTCTTTGAGGACAGTTGCCACAATTGCTGATGATTGTCGCATGATTTCAATTTCACGCGAAGATTTAATTTCAATTCCTCGTCCCTTTTTTTTTGATGTTGTAGGCTGAGTTGTTTGAGAAAGTAAGTTACTGAAAATGTTCATAGGAAATGAATAATTACTGATGGCTTTGCCGATGAAGTATGAATGCTTTCTCTAGATTACTTGAGAAATAATATCTATAATTTGAGTTATTGAAATCCCCGATCGGGATTCTTGCAGTTTAGTCGCTAATGTATACAGAATAACATATTCACCCACTTCTGATTTTTTAGACTTCAAGCAAAATCGCCCTAACTTATTTTTTGACCATTTAGCTCAATTATCTTTAATTGAAACATTAGACGGCTATTAAATACTGAGTCAAATAATTTTTAATTTTTAATGGCAATTTTTCCAGTCATCCCTGCTTCTGTATGTCCCACTATTGGACAACGTAAGCTATAAGTACCAGATTTCAGGGGCACAAATACCCATTCTGCCTCAGCGCCTGGTTTGAGTTCCAGTTCGTGAATAGCTCCTTTAATTTCTACTTTGCCTGCTTGGACTTTTTGTGTCCAGATGCCATCAGCAAAGTCTTTAGCAGTAAAATAGTGCTTCAGTTGGCTGGGATTGGTAAGGCGGAGTTGGTAGCGTTTGCCAGCCTCAAATTCTAGATGATTTGGCTCAAATTTGAGTTCGTTAGCTGAATTACCCAAGCTAATTGTAATTTCTGTAGCTGGTTGCTTAAGCAAATCGCCAGACAAATTTTCTGCCATTGCTGGAGTCGCAACGATTAAATTCAAGCTTAGTAACAACGTTAATATTACGTAGCTTAAAGGTAATATTTGCAGCTTAATAGTATTTGAAAAAGTAATAGATGTAATTACAATTTGGTATAAATGGTTGTAAATTTTCATTGTTAGTTTTCAAAAGGCAATGCTGATGAGCAGGAATAATTAATAGGTAGCAGAAAAAACCGTACCTATTCTTTATATTATCCATGCCCAGCGCCCATCTCTACCTAATGCTTTTCTCTGCTAACACAGATGGCCCAGCAGTAACGACTACGATTTGATCTGGGTAGAGTAATTCACGAGCAGCTTGATTAACTTGCTCAAAGGTGACTTTCTGGATTTTGTCAGTAAAGGCGTGCAATTCTACTTTATCTAGTCCGTAGACCTCATTCATCAGAATTCTATCTGTTAATTCTTCTGGGTTTGCTAGGGAAACATTGTAGTTGCTGATGAAAGTGCGTTTAGCTGTCTCTACTTCCAGCGCGGTGACACCTTGTTGATGGATTTGCTGTAGTATTTGACGGGTACTAGCGATCGCTTGATTAGTATCTTCTGGACTAGTTTGCATTTCTATCAAAAATGTGCCTACATTCTTCCCAGCTTGGAAGTAGCTATAAATTCCATAGCTCAAACCTTGGCGATCGCGCACTTCTGCACCCAGTCTACTAGATAAGGTATCGCCTCCCAAAATCTGGTTCAATACTAAGGCTGCGTGAAACCGAGAATCGTAACGCTTAATGCCTGTGAAACCCATATATGTCACAGCTTGAGCTTTACCTGGTAAAACTGGATTGACACTCACTACTTTCTGCGGCATGGATACCGGAGGATATTTCAATGTGGGTGCTTGGCCGCTAACTTCCCAATTACCAAACTCATTTTCAATGAGCGATCGCACTTTGTCTACATCAAAATCTCCCACTAGCGCCAACACTGTCGTATCTGGACGATAATGTTTAGCTTTGAAATCAATCACATCCTGACGCTTAATCTGCTGTAAACTCTTCTCCGTCGGGAAAGTATGTAAGGGATGTTTTTTCGGGTAAATTGACTGCACAAATATTCTTCTGGCTACTTCTGATGGCTCATCTAATTCCAGTTGCAAATCTGTTAAAGTTTGTTGGCGATGCAATTCTAATTCTTGTGCGGGAAAAGTGCTATTTTTAACAACATCTGCCAATATTTCCAGAATTACTGGCAAATCCCCCGCTAAACTATCACCCTCGATATGCACCCCTTCACGATGTACTTCAAAGTTTAGACTCGCCCCTCGTTCTGCCAAGATTTTGGCAATAGTTAAGACATCTTTACTCTTAGTACCATTTAGTAAGTTATCTGCCACAAAAGCAGCCAATCCCGCTCGTTCTTCTGGATCGAATTCTGTCCCAGCTTGAATGTAGCCGCTTAGAGTAACGGTGGGCGTACTACGATCGGGTAACAGTAATATTCGCAGTCCGTTGGTAAGTTTATATTCTTGTGGTAATACTTGAGCAATTGCATCTGTAGCCAAATCCACAGGCGGTAAGTATTTCGCCACCTCAGAAGGAAGCACAGGCACGCCATGAGAAAAATTTTCGGTAGTTTGGGCTGAGTCTGGTTTGTCACTAACCCCTGTTATCTGCTTTTGAGTTGGTTCAAAAAAGCCTACTATCCGGGATTCTTTTGTGAGGTATTTGTTAATGACAGCTATAATATCCGTCGGCTTCACCAGACTAACAGCAGTCAAATAACGTTCTGTGTAGCGATAATCACCAACAGTTGTCTCATCATTGCCCAATCGCATTGCTTGAGAGGTGATATCACGGTTACTCAAAATCACATCTGCTGTTAATTGGGTTTTGGCTCGTTCTACTTCCTCAGTTGTCACGCCTTTTTCTGCTACATTAGCGATCGCGCTACTCAACACTGAGTCAATTTTTTTCAAATCTTTTTTAGATCCAGCCGTCACCAATACCTCGTACCAGCCAGATTCTCGCAAGCTGGCAACGGAGGCTGTAACTTCACTAGCTAAACCTGATTCCACCAATGCCTGATAAAGTCTCGAATTCCGTCCCTCTGTAAAAATGTAATCCATCACATCCAGCGCCGGCACATCTGGTTGATTCGCATCTGGTAGCGGATACACAACTTGTAATAGTTTTCCTGCTCCCGGTTCTCGCAACACTATGGGAGTGGGGAATTGGGAATTGGGAATTGGGAATTCTTTAATTTTGAATTTTGAATTTTGAATTTTGAATTGATTTCTCCCCTGCCTCTTTGATAGTTTGCCAAATACTTCTTTAATTGTTTCAAGGGTATTTGCAGTTTGAAAATCTCCAACAACCACTAAGACGGCATTATCAGGACTGTAAAAATTGCGGTAATATTTCTCGACTTGCTCAACTTCAAATTTCTCGACATCAGCTTTAGTTCCACCTACGGGCAAACCATAAGCATGATTAGGAAACACCACCTGCATAACGGCGCGATTAAGGCGATATTCTGGACTATTTTCGTAACCTTGCAACTCAGAAATTACTACTCGCTTTTCGCTTGCCAGTTGTTCTGGCTCAATCAGGGAATTTTGCATTCTGTCTGCTTCTAGCACTAAGAGCGCTTTTAGCTTGTTTCGTTCCACAGTACCGTAATATGCAGTTTGGTCATAGCTGGTAAAAGCATTGGAATCACTACCTAAAGCACTAAACAAACGGCCAAATTGAATCGGACGATTTTTCGTGCCTTTAAACATCAGGTGTTCCAACTGGTGGGCAATGCCATTCACGCCTGGTTCTTCGTTGCGTGAGCCAACCTTATACCACACCTGCACCGTCACCACTGGCGCAGTATGCACTTCCTTTGTTAGGACAGTTAAACCATTTTCCAGCACTGTCTTACGGACATTTTCTGTCAGTGTTGAGGGCATTATTCTTTTTACTAGCAATGTTGATTGATATTTTTCTTTATTAGATATGAAAGGATTTTGGCTAGTAGCAGTTTGATGGCTGAACAAAAAAACCGCTACTAGCCATAAGCTTAAAATTAATAACGGCAAGGAATATTTATAAAATCTAGACAATCCATACATTTACTTAGCAAATATATCTGTAACTTAGGTTATGTAGTTATTTCGGTAAGTGACAGAGGTAAAAAATCTGTTACCTCGGCAACAATCCAGAAAAAGAATATATTAGCAAGAAAAAAGCTAGATTATGGCAATTTTGCTAAAACCCGAATGAATTCCAGAGGTAAACCATCAGTATCAGCGATGAAAGCGACTTCGTAAATGCGATCGCCTATCTGCTGTTGTGTTGGCTCTAAAAGTACCTTCAACGGTTGTAATTCTTCGGTTTGACTCTCAGCAGCTAGCAACACACGTTCTTGTAAATTTGTCAACCAGGTAGGTAAATCTGGTGTAATTTCAGTTAAATCGAACGAAAGATGATAGTAGCCCACATAATGCTCATCAGCAAAAGCATCTGGGGCTGGCTTTGGTTCAGGGATTTGGATCAGTTCAATTCTGCCACCCAATCCTTCCATCCAGCAAGCTAACGTATAACCGGTAGTAAAGCGTTCCGAAATTGTAAACCCTAAATGTTCGTAAAAGGCGATCGCTCGATGAATATTCGCAGTCCGAATAGAAGCGTGGTGCATAATTTGTCCTTTGTCCTTTGTCCTTTGTCAGTCGTCCTCTCTTAATTAAAGTTACGATCCGAGAAAACCTCCGATCGTAACTTTGCACTTTGTCCTTTGTTATTCACTAACGACAAATGACCAATGACAAATGACTAATGACAAATGACCATTATTCAAACAACCTGAAATAAGGGTAGCGTACAGGGACACCAGGCTCTTTTTCCAAGTCAAAATTAATCACTTCCCAGCAGGGATCTTCTGAGGTATCGGGGCTAAACTCCACGGGTAAGCCATACAAACGAGCAGCTGTAGCTTCCGGTTGTCCAGAACGCCAAGGTGTACTGCGTTCTAAATAGCCACTCATCAATTCCTGATAACGGCGAGCAATAATCACTTTTGTAGCTCGATAACCTTGGGTATAGAGCTTATCTAATGCTTCGTGAATTTCAAACCGAATACCATCGGGATGAGTATGCTGCCTATACCATTCATTATTCCACCTCCGCCAATGACGGCCTGATTGCAAATGGATTAACTCTCCATTTTCAGGATTAGCTTCAAAAGCGCCATGACGCGGACACAAATAGGTATCTGTTAATGTCAGCGCCGGAATAGTCTGGCGACAATGGGGACACTGTATTTCCGGCCCAAACATCGGGTACTGAAAGCCTGGATTCATCATGAAGTGCGTACAAACATAATTTTGTCTTCACCAGCACTAGTGGATTGAATTATACACTTCGGCTCCACTACTTTGGGTTACTTGTTGACTGCTGCACAAGCACAGAGTTGCGGCAGTAACATTGTTTACCAGCATTTTCCTCAGCGTAGAGGCTTGAGGCTATGATATTCTGGTTGTGCAACCAGCCTCAAAGGTTGGAGTTTCTCCAGTGTTCCTGTGTACCATATTCATATTCTATCGTGTCTACCGCTTCTTACTGGACATCTCCTGATTTTTCTCAAGCTGCTTTCATCGCAGATAATGCTGTTGTTATGGGTTCGGTAAATATAGCAGCAGGGGTGAGCATTTGGTATGGAGCAGTAGTTAGGGCAGATGTAGAACGGATTGAAATTGGCGAATGCACAAATATTCAAGATGGTGCAATTCTACATGGCGATCCTGGTTCTCCGACAATTTTAGAAGATCATGTTACCGTAGGTCATCGCGCTGTGGTACATTCCGCTTACATTGAGCGGGGAAGTTTGATTGGCATTGGCGCGGTGATTTTAGACGGGGTACGAGTAGGTGCTGGTAGCATTATCGGTGCTGGCGCAGTCGTAACTAAAAATATACCGCCTTTGTCACTAGTTGTAGGTATTCCAGGCAAAGTGTTACGACAATTAACAGAGGCTGAAGCCGCAGAACTAATTGAACACGCTAAACGTTATCAAAAGTTAGCTTTAGTTCATGCTGGTAAAGGTACCGATCTCGGCTTTAGCAAGGATTAGGGATTAGGGACTGGGGGCTGGGGACTGGGGAGGGCAGGGGGCAGGGGGCAGGGGGCAGGGGGAGCAGAAGAGAAGTTACAGTAAGTCTTTCCCCAATTCCCAATTCCCAATACTTCGGCTTCTCTACGAGACGCTACGCGAATGCTCAGTACAAGTTCCCAATTCCCAATTCCCAATTCCCAATTCCCAATTCCCAATTCCCAATTCCCAATTCCCAATTCCCATAATTTAAACATTCTTTACATATATGTTGGGAAAAGTTACCCACTTCAGCTAAAAATAAAAATGAGAGCAGTTGACAAAACTTTAATTTCTACTTAAGAGAGGGGTTCTAAATATGGATATCGATTACCGTATAGCGATCGTTTTAGCACCAGTTATCATTGCCGCTAGCTGGGCAGTGTTTAATATTGGCGCTGCGGCTTTAAGACAAATTCAAGGCTTTTTGGATCGGGAAGCCTAAATTCATTAATTGGGTATGGGGAATGGGGAATTGGGAATTGGGAATTGAATATTGAATATTGAATATAGTTATTCTCCTTGTCACCCTGCCCCCTGCCCCCTGCCCCCTGCCCCCTGCCCCCTGCCCCCTGCCCCCTGCCCCCACTCCTCCCTTGGATATTGATTCTGTAATACAACCTCTTCAACGCTTTGGTGTTCATCTGGGACTCGATCGCATTGTCAACTTATTGGCAAATCTCGGCAATCCTCATCAGCAAGTCCCAGTAATTCACGTTGCTGGTACTAATGGCAAAGGTTCAGTCTGTGCCTATCTTTCCTCCGTACTCACTGAGGCTGGTTATCGCACAGGACGCTACACTTCACCGCATTTAGTCGATTGGACAGAACGTATTTGTTTGAATGAACAGCCAATTTCCTCTGAGGAATTGAACCAATTATTAGAAAAAGTCCAAGGGGTAATTCGCCCTGATGACGAAGCCGCAACTCAATTTGAAGTAATTACCGCAGCTGCTTGGTTATATTTTGCCCAGCAGCAAGTTGATGTAGCTGTGGTAGAAGTCGGACTAGGAGGGCGCTTAGATGCGACAAATGTCTGCTTGGAACCCTTAGTTACGATCATCACTTCCATTAGTCGGGAACATTGGCAGCAACTTGGCCCTACCGTTGCGGACATTGCTAGAGAAAAAGCAGGTATTCTCAAACCTGGATGTCCCGTTGTGGTTGGGCAATTGCCACAGGATGCAGAAGAAGTTGTGCGATCGCGTGCTTTAGAATTAAGATGCCCAATTTTTACGCCTCAACCCGCCCGTCAAATCACTACAGGATGGGCAGAATATCAAACATTTCAAAATTCCCAATTAATTAAATATCCTCTGCCATTAGCAGGACAAATTCAATTAGCAAATTCAGCTTTGGCAATAGCAGCTTTAGAAATTCTCCAACAACAAGGTTGGCAGATTTCTGAAGAAGCCATAATTAACGGCATGGCAAAAACCCAATGGCCAGGGCGAATGCAATGGACTACTTGGAACAACCATAAAATATTACTTGATGGCGCTCATAATACCGCTGCTGCCCAAGTTCTTCGCCACTATGTCGATAGCTTAGATGCAGTTAATTCCAAACCCGTCACTTGGGTTATGGGAATGTTTGCCGATAAGGATCATGCTGATATTTTTGCCGCCCTGCTGCGCCCAGGCGATCGCCTTTTTTTAGTACCAATACCAGTAGAATCTTGGCCGGGTAGAACTTCCGCCGATCTAGATTCCCTAGCAAGCCTAGCTTATAGCCTCTGTCCCAAATTAAGCGATCGCCAAATCCATCCAGATTTATTTACAGCACTAGAAGCCGCAACCTCAACCACCACAGACAATTTAATAGTTTTATGTGGTTCCCTTTATCTAGTAGGCGATTTTTTACAAATGGGGAGTAGGGAATAGAGAATAGGGAATTGGGAATTGGGAATTGGGATTAATAATTCAAAGTTAAGGAACTTCTGCTTTCTGCAAGAACTGCCTCCTCTTTGCCAATGCCCTATTCCCTATGTCCCATGCCCAAATTTATCTATTGTTCCACTCTTGCGCCGCATCTTCTACAGCTTTATCTACAGTCTTTTGGTCTAACATTGCTGCTTGTAAATTCTCGTAAATTGCTTTTTGCAGTTTGTTGAAATCCTTCAAATTAGGGGTTAATATTTCTGCCTGTTTTAGTTCTTTAGCACTCATCACTCGCGCTTTTTCTATTGTTGGAGCATTAGCAGGAACATTTGTAAAGTAACTATCAGATAATGCCTTGACTGTAGAAGGTAAGACATTTGCAGCTTTCGCAAACGCTAACTGATTTTCGTCATTGGTGACAAATAACGCAAACTTCACTGCGCCATCTGGTTGTTTAGTGTCACGGGGAATAACTATATTCATCACGGCGACATTTTTCTTACCTGTGTCACCAGTGAGTTGAGGTGCAATTCCCGTAGCTTGAGCGATTTTCGGGGCATTATTAGCGATCGTTTTCAGAAACTCTGGCCCTGAAGCTAGAAACACAGTCTCTCCAGATTGGTATAAATCGATCGCATGGCGATGTCCTTGCGTCAAAGCCTCTTTTGGAAGCAACCCTTTTTTATACAAATCTACCCAGTACTGAAAAGCTGCTTTCCCTGGTGCTGAATTAAACGCCGCTTTCCCATCACCATCTATTAGGGTGACTCCCATTTGTACGAAAGATTCCAGCACTTCACCAGAATCTTGGGGTACAAACGTCACAAAAAAAGCATATTTGCCAGTTTTATCTTTAATTTGTTGTGCTACTTGTGCCAATTCTGCGTAGGTTGCAGGGACTTTATTGATACCTGCCTGTTTTAATAAATCAGTGTTATAAATGGTTAGCCGTGTGGTGAGATACCAGGGAATCCCAAAACTCTTGCCATTAAGCGTAGAAGATTCCCAAATATTCGGTAGATAGGAGGAACGGACATCTTTTGACACTTTCGCATCTAAATCTAACCAGGCATTTCGCCCCGCAAGTTGGGAAGCAAAACCCGGATTAAGGTTAACTACATCAGGTGGCGTTTTTGCTGAGACGGCTGTTAAAATTTTGTTCTCCATAGCCGCCCAAGGTACATCGTTCCAGTTAATCTTTATACCTGGATTTTGCGATTCAAAATTTGCAATTAAATTTTTGAAGTAGTCCGTAAATTGAGGTTGGAGTTGCATTGTCCAAAACTCAATAGTTGCTGTTCCTGAATTAGCTTGTTTTGTATTTGTACTAACATTACCTGTGCTGCAACTTACAATCCAACTGGTTAATAAGCCAAGCAGCCCGAAAGCAACAAGTTGTTTAAATTTTCGCAATTGAATCATTTTCCCAGTAATTTTACGCTTGCTCAGTATGAAAAGCTTAGATCAGAATTGTCGAGATTATAGGCTAAATAAATTACTTAGCACCAAGTCCGTTTTTAGTATCATTTAAATTTTCAATTTAGCAGTCCAGCGGGCACAACTGTGGTAAAAAGCTTCAATAGTCTGTTTGGCAAATCGAATAAAGGGGTTGGCATTGAACTTGCTTCAGAAAGGGTAAATGTAGTTCAGCTACGCAAGCAGCGTCAAGGCTTGAAACTAGAAACCTTTACATCGGTAGCTGTTCCAGAAGGCGTAGTTACCGATGGTCAAATTACCGACCCCGCAGCAATGGCGCAATTAATCCAACAGGCGCTAGCTGAAAGCAAAATCAAAACTTCTCGTGTTGCTACTGGTGTACCAGGGCGAGATTCTATCGTTCGGATCATACCAGTACCAGCCGAGTTAGATGACAAAGAACTGCGAGAAATGGTACTCAACCATGAAGCAGGTTTATATTTACCCTATCCTCGTGAAGAGGCTGATGTAGATTATCAGAAACTTGGGTACTTTGTAGATGAAGATGGCATTGAAAAAGTCCATGTACTCCTAGTTGCCACCCGTAAGGAGATCACGGATACCTATATCAGTACATTTGAGCAGGCAGGATTACAAATTGATGTTTTAGAAATTAACAGTTTTGCTCTCATTCGGACTATCCGTGAGCAACTGCGACAATTTGGGCCGCAAGAAGCAGCAGTACTAGTCGATATAGAGTTCGACAGTACAGAAATTGCCATCATCGTTAACGGAGTGCCACAATTTTCGCGCACAGTCCCAATCGGGACTTCTCAAATGCAAACTGCCTTAGCAAGGGCAATGAGTTTACCCACATCACGAGATATGGAACTGTTATATGGAATGATTATTCCCCCGGCTCCCTTAGACGGCGGAAAAACCGGTGTCACCGAACTCGATCCTGGTATGGCAGCCATATTGAGAGTTTTGGGAGAACTAACAGATGAACTGCGCCGTTCCATCGATTTTTACCTCAATCAAAGTGAAAATTTGGAAGTAGCGCAGATTATATTAGCTGGCCCAGGAGGTGGACTCCAACAACTAGATGAATTCTTTACCCAACGATTGAGCTTGCCAACTACCCAAATAGATCCAATCGGGTCTTTGTCCTTGGAAGTTGACACTGATAAATATCCACAGGTGCAACGCTCTGGCTTGGCGATCGTACTTGGTCTAGGAATGCGGGAGGTGTAATAAAATGTATAGCCTAGATGTTAATTTCCTTAAAGATCGCCCAGCATATCAGAAAAAACCTGAGAAAAAAGGAGGAATATCCCTAAGCCTGCCTACGGGGAACTTAACACCAGTGTATATAGGAGTTGCACTAGGTGTAGGTCTTCCAGCTTTATTGGGGGTTGCTTGGTGGTTGTTGCAAGGGAAGATTGTTGAATTAGATACTCAGATAGCACAACTAGACCAAGAAAGTAAAAGATTAGATACAGAGATCGGAAATCTGAACAAAATCAAAGCCGAGACAAGCGCAATCAAAGGGGAAACTCAAGCTCTAGTCACTGTATTTGACCAGATTCGACCTTGGTCAGCAATGCTGCAAGACTTGCGCGATCGCATCCCAACGGCAGTCCAAATCAATACTATCAAGCAAACCCCACCCATTGCAGCAGTAGCAGGGCAGCCGCCAAACAATCCCGCCGGAGGATTAGAAATTACCGGATTGGCTCGTTCTTTTAACGATGTCAATGATTTCTTATTAAGTTTACAACAGTCTCAGTTCTTGAAACCCACAGAAAGCAGGATTGTAACGGCAACATTAGTAGATGCTCCCTTACCACCAGGTACAGGTCAACCTACTAATGGTGTGATAATTAAGCCCCCCCAAGTAGTTCAATACACTATTCAATCGAGTATGAGTGATGTTCCAGCTTCAGAATTAATCCGAGAGTTGGAAAAAAAAGGCACAGTGGGGCTAGTGACTCGAATTCGTAATATGCAACAAACAGGAGTCATTTCAAAATGACGCTGAGTGATGATTTAAATTTTGCCGAACATGGTGGGGAATTCGATTCGGAAACGCCAGCCCACCCCGTGGTTTTTGGTATTGCCTTTACACCAAAAATCATTGGAATCTTAGTAGGGGTAATTGGTTTAGGGGCAGCAGGTTATATTCTGTTAAACCTGCTAATGCCAGCTTGGGAAAGCTATCAGCAGCAGCAAGCAAAAAGCTCTGAACTGCAAGGGCAAATTGAGCAAAAAAAAGCCAATATCAAACAGGTTGACAAAGTTAAAGATGAACTAGCGCAGGCAAAACAGCAAAAAGTTCAGGTTTTAGGTTTATTTGCTAACGCAAAAACCTTGGATACATTGCTGTTAGATTTGAACCGCTTAGTTGAGTCTGGCAATACTGCAACTTCTGTTAATGCAGTCAGAGCCAAACTGAATAAATTTATACCAGCTTCCCCAAAACCAGAACCGATTACTGATGGAAGTCTAGGACTACTAGTTGACGGCAAGCTGCAACGCAGCATTATCAATGCCGAAATTACGGGAACTTATGAGCAAACACAATCGATAATTCGTAACATTGAGCGGTTACAGCCTTTGTTAATAGTTAAAGATTATCAAGCAAGTTTAGCCCCAGTAGTGTCAAGATCCCCGTTAGACAAAACACCAGTACAGGTTGGGCCAGCAGCTATTAATACATCATTCCAATTACAGGTATTGATGCCACTTAGTCCAGAAGAAATAGCCGCCGCCGCCGCTAAAGCTACCCCGAAAAAATAGTTAGGAGTTAGGAGTTAAGAGATAGGAGTAGAGACGCGATTAATCGCGTCTGTATATGGGAGACACGATTAATAGCGTCTGTACACAAGTTGGGAATTATCATTCCTAACTATCCACTCATAATTTCTTACTTTTGGCTCACTACTCAAAATTCTTTGTAAACAAGGTTTTATAAGGTGAGGAATGAACTGTGAAACAGCTTCACGGTAATAGTTTTATATTGGGTACTGCCGCCTTTGTATTTTTGGCAACTCAACCAGTTTGGGCACAAATTAGTCAAGTTACTAATGTACAGCTAAACCCAGTTAATGGTGGAATTAGCGTTGCTTTGAAAACTTCTTCAGGGTCGCGCCCTCAAGTTTTCACTACAAAAAGAGGTAATACTTTAGTCGCAGATATTATTAATACTCAATTACGATTACCACAAGGTAATAGCTTTCGTCAAGATGCTCCAGCCCCAGGAATTGCATCTGTCGAGGTTAATCAGCTGGATGCTAATAGTATTCGGGTGAGGGTAACGGGCAGCAACAATGCACCTGAGAGTCAACCAGTGGTGCGATCGCAAAATGGCATTACACTCAGCTTTAGCCCATCCACAGGCACTACAGCATCAGCACCAACAGTACCAGCGTCAACAGCGCCAACACCCACATCCCCAGTTGCTTCTACTCCAGCCCAAACTGGTCAAAAGCCAGATGTTCTCGTTCCTAACCCAGAAGTGACTATTGACGGAAAACCAGCACAAGCTGCTGGCCCGGGTCAACCTCTGAGTCAGGCTCCACCTTTCTTACCCAGAGCCGTTGCCCCACCAGTAGGAGATATTGCTATTTCCGCTACCGATGCGTCTCCTAGCACCATTGACTTAGGAACTCAGGAACGTGTACCCCGTTTAGTACTGCGAGATGCCCCAGTGCGTGAGGTTTTATCATTACTTGCCCGTGCCGCTAATTTGAACCTAGCTTATATCGGAGGTGAGCAAGGTGGCACAGGTCAACCAGGTGCTGCTGCACAAGCAAGTTCTCAAACCATCTCTTTAGATATAGAAAACGAGCCAGTTCAAGATGTGTTTAACTACGTCTTGCGTTTGAGTGGTTTAGAAGCTAACCGCAGTAATCGTACAGTTTTCGTTGGAACGAAACTACCTAATGCGACCCGTGACATGGTTATGCGTAGCCTGCGACTCAATCAAGTGACAGTGGGAGTCGCCCTGAACTTTTTAGTCGGCTTGGGCGCAGAAAGTGCCGTCAGCCGCGAACGACAAGTTACTAGTGTTGATGCTATACCTGTGGGTACTGGAGTTGCGCCTATCACTCAAACTCAGACGACGACGGAAACCCAAGTTCAACCTCTACGTGTTGATTACAAAGACTCTAGTCCATTACTTAGAGGTTTACAGGCATTAGGAGATGAGCGCACCAACTCCGTTACTTTAATTGGCCCTCCTAGACTCATTGAAATTGCAATGGCTCAACTAACTCAGCTTGATATTCGTCGTCGTCAAGTCGCAGTTAACGTCAAGATTATTGATGTTAACCTTAATAAAACTGATGACTTTAATACCAGCTTTTCCTTTGGTGTTGACAACACCTATTTTTCTAATAGTAACGGTTCTGCAAGTTTAAATTTTAATAATGTAAGCTCCTTCCCCAGAAAATTTCTTGCTAATTTGACGGCTCAGGTGCAAAATCGCAATGCCAAGATTTTGACTGACCCAACCTTAATTGTCCAAGAAGGTCAAACAGCTAATGTCAAGCTGACCCAAGAGGTAATAGGGAACATTAAGAACGAAATAACTCGTGGTTCTGATACTTCTACACAAACGATAACTGCTGAAAAAGCGGAGGTGGGCTTAACTCTGGGTGTCAAAATTGACCGGATTGATGACAATGGTTTTGTTTCTCTATCTGTAGCACCAGTTGTCAAAGCACCGCAGTCTTCAGAACAGATTGCCGTAGGAGAAAACAGCCAAACAATATTTCTAGTATCTGAACGCTCTCTAAATTCTGGTTTAGTTCGTCTGCGAGATGGTCAAACACTTATTCTTAGCGGCATCATTCAAGATGAAGACCGAACGACTGTTAGCAAGATACCTATTCTGGGTGATATTCCACTAATTGGAGCATTGTTTAGAAGAACAAATAAAGATAATCAGCGCAAAGAAGTGATTGTGTTGCTTACACCTCAAATTATGGATGACACAGAGAACTCTTCTTATGGCTATAACTACGCCCCCAGCCCAGAAGTGCGGCAGATTCTTGAGCGTCGAGGCTTAAAGATTCCTACTGGGCAACAATGATGATAGTCACATTGTGTCCCCATAGTTTAGTCAAATAAAAAAACCTCTCCTTGGTTTGAATACGTAAAACCTGTCCCTCTCCGATTTGGCTATGGTGTACACACAAGTCTTTGGCAAGGCGATTTGCAGTTAAGTATTATAGGCCCTAAGAAACCTTACCCTGGTTTGACTAAGTAAAATCTATCCCTCTCCTTAGTTGAGGAGAGGGATGTCCTTTCTTGACAGGGTGAGGTTTTGTTTTGGGTATGAACCTTAATAACTCTTTAACATTGGTAATTAATCCCAACAATATTAATTATGTCTCACTTCCCCAATGCCCTATTATCTTCGCTATTATGGTTTCCACTAAGTATTTTTTCTTACTTTTGGGGTGGTTTTTAGTGAAACAAGTACCCTAAAATGACAAAAAATCCTGAAATCTATATAAATTAATGGTTTCATCTATCCACATCAGGCTACAACGCCTTAGAATGATTCATTGAAAAGTCGAGCCGATGGGATGTACAGCCGTTTTGAGTAAACATACTCCCAAAGGATGATTTTTGTATTCCCGCGAACAAAGATTTTAGTACAGATGCACTATGGTGCATCCGTAAAGAATCTCAAGTAAACCTTCAGGAGTTTGACATGAACAAAGGTGAATTAGTTGATGCCGTAGCTGAAAAGGCTAGTGTTACCAAGAAACAAGCGGATGCAGTCTTAACTGCCGCTTTGGAAACGATCATTGAAGCGGTTTCCTCTGGTGATAAGGTAACATTGGTGGGATTTGGCTCATTTGAATCACGGGAACGTAAAGCCCGCGAAGGTCGCAACCCGAAAACAAATGAAAAAATGGAAATTCCAGCTACGAGGGTTCCTGCTTTCTCCGCAGGAAAACTGTTTAGAGAGAAGGTAGCACCCCCAAAAGCATAGATTCTGTCTTTGGGGACTTTTTTTTAATGCGGCAACCTGCACATGGGGGAAATTTAGCCTGGGCAGCAGCACTGGCTGGCTGTCCCCCTGACGCTATTCTGGATTTTTCTGCTAGCATCAGCCCGTTGGGGCCTCCAAACAGCGCGATCGCTGCTATACTGTCCCAAATTGGTAATCTTAAGCACTATCCAGACCCAAACTATAGTGAACTGAGACTAGCTCTCAGTCACTTCCATCAACTGCCGCCTGAGTGGATTCTGCCGGGTAACGGCTCCGCAGAATTACTCACTTTATTAGGTAGGGAATTAGCTCAATTAGCCGCGACAATTTTAATCACTCCAGCCTTTGGTGACTACTACCGAACCTTGGCAGCATACAACGCTAATGTGCTGGAGTGTTCTTTGTCATTAGTCACTGGTCATTGGTCATTAGTCATTGACCAAGGACAAAGGACAAATGACAAAGGACTATTACTGAATAATCCGCACAACCCAACCGGAAAAATATTTTCACGGGACTCTATTTTGCCCTACCTGAAGCAATTTGCTTTGGTTGTGGTAGATGAAGCATTTATGGATTTTGTGCCGCCTGATGAGGAACAAAGCCTAATTCCGGTGGTGCAGGAATATACGAATTTAGTAATATTGCGATCGCTGACCAAATTTTACAGTCTTCCAGGATTGCGATTAGGATATGCGATCGCACACCCCGACTGTCTAGCTAAATGGCAGCTATGGCGTGACCCGTGGCCTGTAAACACCCTAGCGGCGGCGGCGGCAATTGCAGCCCTCCAAGATACAGAGTTTCAGCAGCAAACCTGGGCATGGCTACCACCTGCACGAAACCAACTCTTTCAGGGTTTGGCTGAAATACCAGGATTTCAACCCCAAGTAAGTGCTGCTAACTTTTTATTAGTTGAGTCCCAAGAGTCAACTTTGCAGTTACAGCAAAAATTACTCAAGCATCACCAGATTTTAATCCGCGATTGCCTTAGCTTTAAAGAACTAGGCGATCGCTTTTTCCGGGTTGCTGTACGTGAAGAGTCCGATAACCAACGCTTACTAACAGCCCTGACTGGGTAGTGGGGAATTGGGAATTGGGAATTGGGAATTGGGAATGGGGAATTGGTTATTCACAAATGACAAATGACCAATGACAAATGACAAATGACAATTGACTACGATGTTGTAATTATTGGCGGCAGTCTTGCCGGATATTATGCTGCCCTTGCTGCAACCAAACTGCGTGCTACAGTTGCCCTGGTGGAATCTAAAGTAGACTACGGGTTGACTACTCACCATGCTCTTACCGAAATTGGTAAACTGGCGCAGAAGTTCAATGATGGTGCTAGTTTTGGTATTCATACCACACACACTGATACCTTAGAAGAATGCCACATATCTATGGCATGGCAAGAAGCGATGCTATATGCTCAATGCGTCGCCTCAAATCTCAAAGAACAGCATTCTCCTGCCATCCTAGCCGCGCTGGGGGTAGATATCATCGTTGGTAATGGTCAGTTTCAATCTTCACCCCAACTAGCTTTTGTTGTTAACAATCGCCTACTACGCGCCCGTAACTATTTGCTGGCCACTGGTTCGCGTCCAGAAATTCCAGAGATTGAAGGATTGGAAGCCAGTGGCTATCTAACCCTATCTAATATTTGGCAATCTTTACAAGGAGGTATATTACCCAAAAATTGGGTAATTATCGGCGGAATTCCCCAAAGCGTTGAAATCGCCCAAATTTTAGCGCGGTTTGGTTGTAGGGTGACACTGGTAGTCAAACATCCATATTTTCTACCCAGTATTGACTCTGAGCTAGCCATATTGCTTCAGGCGCAGTTAGAAGTCGAAGGTGTGCGCGTCTTTACTGATACACCAGTAACTCAAGTGAGGTTAATTGAGGATAAAAAGTGGATTCAAGCGGGAGATAAAGCCATTGAAACTGATGAAATTTTAGTGGCTACTGGACAACAACCAAATATTGAATCCCTAAATTTTGCAAAAGTAGGTGTGAAATGGCATCGGCGTAGTTTGGTAGTGAATGATAAGCTGCAAACTACTAACCACCGTATTTATGCCTGTGGTGATGTAATTGGTGGTTACGACTTTCCTAATATCGCTCATTATGAAGCAAAAATTGCCCTGAACAATGCACTTTTTTTCCCAAGATTACGAGTAAATTATCGCTCTATTCCTTGGGCAATGTTTTCTGTGCCGATGGTGGCGCAAGTGGGTTTGACAGAGGCGCAGGCAAAACGCCTATTTAGTCAAGATGAAATTTTAGTTTTTCGTCAATATTTTAAAACAGTGGCAGCAGCCCAAATTCGGGATGAAACTACTGGTATATGTAAATTAATTGTCCTACGCAACGGCGAAATTTTGGGGGCTGCGATATTGGGGACAGAAGCTGGAGAGTTAATTAATTTGATTGCCTTAGCAATGTCCGAAAAAATTAAAGTCAAGGATTTAGCAAATTTATCTCCTGTTTATCCCAGTTTCTCAGAAATTTTGGAGCAAACTGCAAGGGATTGGAGTCAGCATTTAAATAGGAATACTGGTTTGCAAGAGTTTTTAGAAGGCTTCTTCCATTTCCGGCGCAATTGGAATTTGTGAATTATCAATTAAATTTGAATTTTCATTCCAAACTCTTGTACAGACGCGATTCATCGCGTCTCTTGCTCACCCTTTTCCTGAAGGAGCGATCGCCAATCTTCAATCGCCTTTTCTGTCCACAACCAATTTTTAGCTAATTTATCTACCTGGAAATTGCCCGGATCTGACTTGAGAACCATTTGCCGCAACTTAATTGCTTCATTAAGATACTGTGTCTGCTTACCATTAGATTGACTAAGTGCAGATTTATACAGTCCAAGAGCTAACCCAGCGTAAGAAGTTAAAGCATCTTCAGGTGCTGTCTTGGAATCTGGGTTTTGTTCTTTAAGAGCTAAATTCAAAGCCTTGAACCAAGAGTCATTGGCTCGGTTCAAATTGCTTTCTGCGTAGTAGGCAAATCCTAAAGCATTATTATACAAAGGCGATTCTGGTTTAGCTTTTGCAGCAGTTTCCCAGTAACGACGGGCATCATCAACACTATAATTATTGTCTCCAGTTTGGATGGATTGCCAAGCTAATCGTCCCTTATAAAAGTTGACGGATGGATCGTCAGCTTGCTTATTTGGAATCAGTTTCAGGGCAGTCTCCGCCGCAGTTAGTGCGCCACGATTAAGTAGTTCTTCTACAGCTAATAACCCACTTTGTAAGTCGCCTTGGCTCAATTTTTCGGTAGCAGTCGTAGTGACAATTCTAGTGTCTGCTATCTGTAAGTCGATATTTTGCTGCTTTTGAATGGGTAAAGATTCAGAGGAAATTCCTGGGATCTGAGGTAGATTTACCTGCTGGGAGCGATTTTGCCACCACCAATTTAAAGCGATCGCAGCTGCTAATGCACTAAGTCCCACAATCCCCACAATTGGCCATAGTTTGCGGCGTTGGGTACGAGGTTTTAGTGGGAGTGGTTGCGATGCCTGTAGGGGGCTATGCCTGTGCGAAAAATCAGAATTTTCTAAATTTCCTTCAACTTTTCCAGTAATTGAAGGTGGCGATGCTGGAACTTCTCCCCACAAATCCCCTTCTTCCAGAGAAGTCATTTCTTCTGAAACCTGACTTTGCGGAAAATTATTTTCTGGAATTTGTCGATCCAGTTCAGTTGGAAGTTTTTGGTTATCTAACTGACGAAATAAATCTGAAACTATCGCCGAATCTTCTTCATAACTTGGGTCATCATATTCAATTTCATCTACAAGATCGCCCCAAGTATCCTCACCCAGCCAGTCCAACCCAGAATCACGCGCCAAACCAGAAGGAATCATTTCTTCCATTCCTAAAGGCATATCGCTATCATCTGCCATAACAGAGTACATCGCGGAAGTTATTCCTAAAGGCGAAATATACTGATTCCGTGATTCCGCATCGGATAATTCTGTTTCTTCGCTGAGAAAACCGTCAAATTCTGGTTGGAGATATAAAATCGGTAATGCCCAGTACATCTGGTGCGAACCATAAGCAGAAATTAATCCTTGGCGCACTCGACTAACGCACAAATCTACTGGATATCCTTGGCTCAAGTTGCGGTAAAACAATTGTGTGAGTGTCAATGCCACTTCATCAGGAATTCGTTCTGACATGGCCAAAACGCTTCTAATTCCGCGTTTTACCAGACTTTCTGCCAAATTACGTTCACCAGTATCTCCAGAGGCATCAGATGTAGCTGTGTACGCCCCCAAGCAGGAATTAAACACTGCCATTTGAATATTATTGTTGACGAGCAAGCCTGCTAGATCGTCTCCACTTAAGATTTCTGTTAAGCCAGTTCTGCGACTAACAAGATAAATTTCTCCACCATTACCGCCTAAGTTACTATGACCGGAGTAGTGAAGAACGTGGTATCTACCTTGTTCTAAGGCTTGTGTCAGTTCTTCTCGTCCTGGTTGGTCTAATACAGTGAGTTCAATTTCTGGGAAATAATTGTTACCTTCAGCCAGCCGTGGTATCTGACGGTGAAGTTCTGCTTGTAGTTTAATCGCTTCCTGTTTCTGTAAGTCAAGACGGGCTTGATCTGAGGGAGAAGCAATTACCATTAATACTTTCACGCTACCTTGTTCTTGTGATGTGAAAGTATTTCGCCGCAAAGGAGAACCCCCCAAAATCCCACTTTGGAAGCGAGAAAAAGCCACATAAGGCCCAGTAGCCAGAGGGCGATCGCCTGCGTGCATTACTTCCCAAGGTAGACGAGCTAACCTCGTGTCTTTTAGCCCCAAACGCAAGCGTAGTACTTGTTGGTGATTCTGGGCAATACCTTGGGCAGTAATCCAACTATCTCTGAGAGTGCCTTGAAATAGGGCGTTATAAAATTGTTGACCCAACGCCACCAAATTAACAGAGTTTCTGGCAATATTGCTTTCATGCCCAGCAGAGGTAAATGGATCTCCCTGTAACACCGACTTCAACGGGTCATTCATCAAATGCCCAGCAGCCATTAACCAATCAGCTACAGGCCAAGTCACCAATTCTTCTGCCAATGGTACCCCAGGCGCGACTTGTTCCGTCCGCACCAAGTAGTCATTTTGCCCTACAGGAGTTACCGAAATGTGGAATTCCTGGGTCACAGTTTCTCCTGTCCGCCTCCTAAATCTGGTTTGAAACACGAAAGTTTCAAGTCGATTTGCTCCCTTTGATAACTTAGATGCATCCCACCCCTGAATGTTTCTGATTCGGTGTTGTTTTGCTTTTCCTGCCTTTACAACTTTATCCGGATCGGATTACTTGGATCTAGAACACTTAATTGGTAGATGCACCTTGATCTTCAACTCCCCTAGTTGGCTAACACCCACTGGGGGTTTTTTTTATGTTGGCCAACAACAGCAACTTTTGATGCAGATATTCTCTACCAGAAAATAGTGCTTAATCCTAGAATACTTGATTAATAGATGGATGTACCTCAATACTACTCGGTTAAGGATTTTGAACTTAGAATTGGGTTTGGGGAAAAGGTTAAAGGGGAAAGGTTAAAAGTTTTTTCTTCCCCTTTTCCCCAAAACCCGACAAGTATTGGGATGTACCTTGATTTTTAACTCCCCTAATTGAGTTAATATCTACTAGAGTTTTTTTGGCATACTTTTCTAGTAAATTTATCCGGAGCATGGTGGTTAAACCGAGAACATTTAATTGGTAGATGCACCCTGATAACTAGCTCCCCTGGTTGGCTAACACCCACTGGGGGTTTTTTTATGAAGTAAGCAGCAATCATTTGTGATGCATCAAATTTTTAAGGCATAGCACTGGTTATTTAATTGGTAGATACACCCTGATAACTAGCTCCCCTAGTTATCTAACACCTGTTGGGGGATTTTTCTGGTAAATGCCAATTTATCCGGTAGATTGCTATTTACTAATCTCTGACTTTTAATCCTCATGGAGGCTACTACCTGATGAATTTGCGTCAGTAGCCCAATGAGGATCGTTATTCTTTAGAATTTGAGCTTAAGTTGCACCAATGCCTGATAACTAACCCCTCTGGTTGCCTAACAATTGTTGAGGCTTTTTTCTGGTGAGCAAACAGCAATAACTTCAACCTCTGTTAATTTATCCGGTAGTTACCCATTTACTTTAGAAAAGATGATTGGTAGATGCACCCTGATAACTCACTCCCCTAGATGGCTAACACCCACTGGGGGTTTTCTCTAGTTGCGTAGGCGTAGCTCTTGGTAGAAATTGCTCTCAACCTAATTTTTACAATTTTTCCCGGAAGATACTGGCTACCCCTAGAACATTTAATTGGTAGATGCACCCTGATAACTCACTCCCCTAGTAGACTAACATCATCTGGGGGTTTTTTATTTTAAATAATAACTGACTTTTGTGCAAATTTATCCGGGATATGGCGTTCAACTTGAGAACATTTAATTGGTAGATGCACCCTGATAACTAACTCCCCTAGTAGATTAACATCATCTGGGGGTTTTTTATTTTAAATAAAAACTGACTTTTGTACAAATTTATCCGGAGTATGGCGTTCAACTTGAGAACATTTAATTGGTAGATGCACCCTGATAACTAACTCCCCTAGTAGATTAACATCCTCTGGGGGTTTTTTATTTTAAATAATAACTGACTTTTGTACAAATTTATCCGGAGTATGGTGTTCAACCTGAGAACACTTAATTGGTAGATGCACCCTGATAACTAACTCCCCTAGTAGACTAACATCATCTAGGGGTTTTTTTGGTTGTCGCCATAGCATTCCTTGGTCACTCAATCCCTGAATCGCTTTCTTTTTATTGTGGGCTAGAGATGGCACACCAAAATGATTACTATGATATCTAAATCATATTCTTAATTTTTTTTCTATATTTTAGCAGCAGGGGGCAGGACAATACGGTTCGGTTAAGGCAAGCAAGAGACGCGATAAATCGCCGTCTCTACAATTAGCGGCGTGTTATCCAAAAACCTTATCCGAACCCCTGCTAGGTTAAACTTTTGCCACAGGAACACTTGGTATTACTTTCAACCGCTTAAACATCGCTTCCCGCGCTTGTACAGCAAGATTATCATCTAAGGGTGGCAATACGATCGCTTCCCCATACTTTAACCGCAGTGCTGTTTGAATTAACCAGTCGGCGACGAAAGGATTTTTTGGCAATAAAGGGCCGTGTGAATAAGTAGCGATCGCATTCTGATAAAATGCTCCTTCTGTCCCATCCTCTCCATTATTTCCCAAACCGTACACCACGCGCCCCAATGCTTCCACTTTCCCCAGCTTGGTACGTCCGCCGTGATTTTCAAAGCCTACCAAATATGGTGTGCTACCCGTCATCTCTTTTAAATCTTGCGCTAAACGTGAAGCTGTAACTTCAATTACTAAGTTACCAATACAGCGCTTAGTATTTTCACCAGGATGGACGGAAACTAAATCGAGTATTCCTAACCCATCAATCCGTTGTCCTAAGCCTGGTTCATAATAATGTCCCAGCAATTGGGGTGAACCACAGGTAAAAACGCCTGGTGTGCCATTTTCAATTTTTTCGCGCATTGCATCAGCTTTCGCGCCTTGCAAATCACGCATGACAATTTCTTGCTGACGATCTTGTGCGCCACCACCAACGATGACATCTACAGTTTTAATATCTGCGGCTGTGGCATTTTGATCTAGGGGTAACACTTTAACGTCGTATCCCCGCCACTCGGCGCGACGTTCTATAGTAATTACATTACCGCGATCGCCATAGGTACTCATCAGCGTTGGGTACAACCAACCTATTGTTAATTCCTGTTGAAAACTCACATTCATAATTCGTAATTCGTAATTCGTAATTCGTAATTAAGTTGGGTGTTGAGGAATGAGGAAAAATTTATTTAGTCCTTACTCCTAACTTCTGTACAGACGCGATTAATCGCGTCTCACTACTGCCTAACTTAAAGGATTTTTCGGCCAGTTAGGACTTCTCGAACTTCTAGCATGGCTGAGTAGGTGGGTAGAATGTGCAGAGTTTCATTCTCTGGTGTATGCTCTAATGCTGTAGCGATCGCTTGTCGCAAATCTTCTTCTACAATTAAATTTATGCTACTCTCAGGGGACTTTTGGCTGTAACGTAGACGTAGCGCCATATCATAGACGCGATCGCCACTTACTACTAAAGTCCCGCCACGTTCGACTAATTTCTCGGTATCCACGTCCCAAATCCAGGATACATCAGTGCCATCGGGTGTGCGATCGTTTAGTATCAACAGTGTGGTTTTATCTGTACTTTGAGTTACTACGCGAATGGTTTCATTTGTTCCCACAGGGTTTTTTGATAACAATATTCGCACTCGTTTACCGTTAATTACTAAATCTTCTGCCCGACCAAAAGCGGCTTGGAAGTTGTTAATAGTATCTCTAATTGTTGCTTCATCAACTCCTAACTCAATAGCCGCAGTAGCAGCAGCTAAAGTATTGTATTTGTTATACAAACCAACAAGAATTTGCGACCATTCACTACTTTCTAGAGTTGGTTTACTTTTACTAAAACCGCACTTGGGACAAGTAAAATCTCCTAAATGAGATAAATAAACACCTTTGTAATCTAGAGAATGTCCGCATTTGGGACAATATATAGAATCGACGGCGTGAGGAATAGCTTCTAAATAATGTTCTGGTTCATTCAAGCCAAAGAATAATACCCGTTGCGGTAACTGCTGACCGAGGTTAGATAAAGTTGGGTCATCAGCGTTAGGAATTACTACCGTTTCTGCTGGTAGGGTAGAAATAACTTTTGTCCAGCGCTTACTAATTGTATCTACTTCGCCGTACCGATCGAGTTGGTCGCGGAATAAGTTTAAACAGAGAATAATTCGGGGCTGGAGTGGCGTTAATACTCTTGGGACAATATTTTCATCAACTTCTAAGATGGCATAATCAGTATTTAGCGTGCCTAGTAAGTTGGTGCTTTCTAACAGCGCCGTCATCAAGCCATTTTCTAGATTTGCACCTGTAGAATTATGAGTGACGCGAAAACCCTTGCGTTCTAGGATTGTGCATAAAAGCAGGGCTGTAGTGGTTTTGCCGTTAGTTCCAGCAATTAAAATCACTCCGTTTTTAACTTGCTGACTCAATAATTCTAAAATTCGGGGTTCAATGCGACGAGCAATTGAGCCTGGTAATACACTAGCAGCACCCAGACGGAGCGATCGCACTATAAACGTCACACTTTTTGCCACTGACACCGCGAAACCCAATCGCAGCCTATCTATGAATTGAATTTTTCCCACATCTGTACCCTAGTCTTCTGGCGTTACTAATTGAAAGTATTTAATTGCAAATTTAATATGCGTGAGTTTAGCGAATCCTAGCTGAAAAAGCCAGCCTCTTTATTTTGGGACAGGGGGACAAGGGGACAAGGGGACAGGGGGAGTATGCTTTATTGCCGAATTACCCAAACAGAAGGGTTATTAATTATACTTACCAATCCTCCAAGGACTCGGTTGTAAAGTCCATACAATTCTCGGTCTTGTTCTAAATCTAAATAATTACATTTAACCGCAAACTTTAGCCAGACTTGAGTTTCTGCCGCCTCTGCTTCACAATCATTCAGTTTAGCTACAAAAGCTGCCTTATATCTTCGCTTGCGCCAAGCTACCCTTCGGGAACGCTGCGCGAACAGCTAAATTAGCACACACGGAGCGAGATTGCGAATTTGGTCAGTTAATGAATATCGCTCCTCAACAGGAAATTTTTTAGAGATTTCAAAGATTTTCATTGCTGCGGAGAACGCCAGTTGATAAACCTCTAAATCTTCATGATTCTTGATAGATTCTTTTCCCATCCCCGTGGCCCCGTGTCCCCTTGTCCCCTTGTCCCCTTGTCCCCGTGTCCCCGTGTCCCCTACTCCTCAACTCTATCATCCACTTACGAGAGATAATCTCAGTAGGCGTTATCTTAAAAATATAGTGTCTGGGCGTAATTACATATCCAGCCCAGTTTGCCGAATTCAGCACAAACTCACAACAAGTAGTAGCTTGCAAGGTTCCTTTTGATGAATAGCACAAAATTTCTTTTTTTACATAAACAAATTACTGGCTGGCGAAGGTGGTTCTCAAAATGCCTGTTGTTGCTTGCAAGTCTTTTCATTTTAAGTACGCAACCTGCTTATGCTGGTCTAAATAATGATTTATATGATGGCAACATCTTTGTCGTTTATGCTGGCAATGGTTCATTGGTTCCTCCCAGACAGACACTTGCACAAACTTTAGCGGAACATAAACCTATATTTTTGGCTTTTTATTTAGATGACAGCAGCGATTCTAAAAGGTATGCCATTTCTATCTCACGGGTACAAGAATTCTATGGTCGGGTAGCAGAAATTATGCCGATTAATGTAGATACTATCCCGTCTAAAAAAACTTACGAGCCTACAGAACCAGGATATTACTACTCTGGGACTGTTCCTCAAGTCGTGGTGTTTAATAAATCAGGTGAGGTAGTTTTGAATAAAAAAGGTCAAGTACCTTATGAAGAAATAGACGACCAATTTCGCAAAATCTTTGATTTATTACCACGCACTGAAACAGCACAGCTAAAGCGACGAGCCTTTAATGAGTTCAGTAGTGAGTTAGCTAAGTAACTTATGGGGTAGACCAAATTGGTCTACCCTAATTTTTAGTGCTATCTGTTACCACTTTTCTGCCGATGCCAAAGCATAATATTGAAATATCTGTGTTAACAGATTAAAAAGTTAATCCATAGTCTATAGTCTTTAACTAATGACTAATGACTAATGACCAATGACCAATGACAATGACTAACTAGATTGTATTCTGATGTCAAAGGTTTACACCACGCAGGAGTTAATTCAAGTTTTGGCAGCCGAACGCCAAGCTTGCCTCAATGGAAAACGTCTAAAGTTAGAAATAAAAATCTCTGGCAATCCCGTAATTGACCAGTTTATCAGCACTGATGGGCTGCAACAATTCACAGCTTATCAAGATTTCAAAGCTGCAATTCACGACTATCAAAAAGAAAATCAGGTTTCAGGTATTATCTGGCGGGAGGTGACGGTTAAAGGTAAAAACTTGAGCTATCCCGAAGTAAATACTGACTTAATAGCCCTCCCTAGTGACTTAGAGATATTAAAAGCTGCTAAAAATTCTATTGTAGAATTTTGGTATGAAGTCTCTATGGGGATGGATTTATACTTGAGTTTCAATAATAGTAAACAATATCAACAAATTCTCACTTCTGATGTAGAAAGACTTGTTCAAAGAACAGAATGGGCAAGTTTATGTAAGTGGGAAAATTCTAATTTTTTGGAAATGATTTTGCAGCTAGGATGGGGTAAACCAGAAGAAGCTTACTATAAACGAGGAAGACCGGGATCGGGTAGTGAATATATCCATGCAGTCAATCCTGGTAATCTTCCTATTGGATAATTGGTAATTTTTACACCACGGATAGATACGTTAGTTTTTGAGACGCGATAAATCGCCGTCTCTACAAGTGTTTTGGGTTTTAATCAAAATGAATTACGAATTACGAATTACGAATTATATTGTTGATCGCTGTAGCTAATTCCCCTGGATCTACGGGTTTAGGTAGGTGTTTTTGGAATCCTGCTGCCATTGCTTGGTTGTAGTTGATTTCTCCAGCATAAGCTGTCAGTGCGATCGCCGGAATTTGCCCGCCTTGCTCTGGTGGTAATTTTCTCACTTCGCGCAGCAACATATAGCCATCCATCAAGGGCATTCCAATGTCGCTTAACAGAATATCTGGTTTTGATTGGATTAATATTTCTAGTGCTTCGGCTGCTGATTCAACTGCGGTGACAGTTGCGCCATATTGTTCTAGCGCAAAGCTAAAAAATTCTCGCACATCAGCTTGATCGTCCACAAGCAAGATTTGCACTCCAGCCAGTAATATGTCGTCAGTACTGAGTTCTGCTTGAGAAAGCTCATCACCGCTAACTCGCAACTCAGAATTTTTCAGCAAAGGTAGTCTAACTGTAAAAGTAGCCCCTTGCCCTTCTCCCAAACTTTCTGCCTGAACTGTACCACCATGAAGTTCTACTAGATGGCGGACAATTGCCAGTCCTAATCCCAGTCCACCAAATACTCTGGTTGTTTTAGCATCCGCTTGCCGGAAGTAGTCAAAGACGTAGGGTAAAAATTCCGGGATGATTCCTTTACCTGTATCAATCACCTGGATTTGAGCATCTAAGCCAACTTGCTCTAGACGGATTTGTACAACTCCTTCTGTGGGTGTGAATTTAACGGCATTGGAGAGGAGATTCCACATTACTTGTTGTAAGCGATCGCTATCTCCGAGAACTTTGCCGATATCATTACTTAATACCGTTTTAATTTCAATTGATTTGGCTTCTGCTGCTAAACGCACGGTTTCTAGTGCAGATGCGATCGCTATTTTCAAATCCACTGCATAAAGGTTTAATCTTACCTTGCCTTGCAAAATCCGCGAAACATCAAGTAAATCTCCAATCAATTGGGTTTGTAACTTGGCATTCCGCTCGATTGTTTCCAATGCCCGGATTCTAGTGGCTTCGTCGAAATTGCGGGTTCTGAGTAACTTTGCCCACCCTAAAATCGGATTCAAAGGAGTTCGGAGTTCATGGGAAAGGACAGCGAGAAATTCATCTTTAATCCGGTTGGCTGTCTCAGCTTCTGCCCTAGCAGTTTTCTCGGCTTCGTAAAGTTGAGCGCGAGCGATCGCTTGGGCACACTGCTGCCCCAGTGTCAACATAAATCCTCGGTCTTCTTCGTTAAATATTCGTCCAATAGTAAAGCTTAATCCTAAAGCCCCAATTACTTTACCTTCTGCGATCAAGGGAATGGAAGCCCAGGCATTATTCCCCATAACAGTCACAATATTTGCTAATTCTGGATATCTAGCAATCATGGCTGCTAAATTTTCTAAAAAAATCGGCTGCCCAGTTCTGACTGTTTCTGCTATCTGGTTAGGTGATGTGATGGGAAAAGTTGCCCAGGTATTTATGAGCGTTTGCGGATAGCCAATTGCTTGCACAACTTTTAGGGTAGTATCCCTCTCTGTAAGTAAGACGACAGAACCACCGGTTGCTTCCAATGCAGCAATGCCTTGGTTCACCACTACATTAGCTACCTCTTGGGGAGTTAATGCTTCCGAGAAGGCAGCAGTTATTTTTTGTAAAAGTATGATGCGATTGACAGACCTTTCAGCTGCCTGTTCTGCCTGTTGAGTTTCTTGGTAGAGTCTGGCATTATCAATGGCTGTGGCCGCCCGACGAGCAATATCTTCTGCTAAGGCTAAGTCTGTTTGTTGGTAATATCGACCTGATTCGGCTGTGAAAAAAGAGATTGCTCCAAATAATTGCTTACGGGAACGAACTGGAATGATCATTAAAGAACGAATACTCAGGCTTTGCAGCAATTTTAGATGTTCGTTATCTTCAGCCATCTCTACCAGATTAGAGTCAGATAATTCGGAGTAAAAGGCAGATATTCCTCGCTTTAGCTGCTGTAAAAGCAGTTTGGCTCTAGCTTTGGGTCGATAACGCCGTCGAATTTCGTTTAAAATATTTACTTTGGTGGCATCGGCAATTGCGATCGCAATTTGTTTACTAGACCAATCTTCCTGGAAAACATCGACAATACACCAGTCAGCTAAGGTAGGAACTGCGAGATTAGCCACGTTTTCTAAAGCGATTTCATAATCTAATGAGGCAGCGAGTAAAGTGCTGGCCTCGACTAAAAACTGTTGTGTGGCTTCAACTTGCTTGCGTTCGCTAATATCTTCAATAATCCCTAATGCATACTTTGGTTGTCCATTAGTATCCCAAACTACTGATGAAGTTAGGTTTGCCCAAAGTATAGAACCATCTTTGCGGATGTAGCGCTTTTCTAAGGAATAACCGCTAATTTCTTTTGCTATAACTTGCCGAGCATTATCCAAATCAACCGCTAAGTCGTCAGGGTGGGTAATTTCTTGGAAGTTTAATTGGATTAACTCTTCAGGGCTATACCCAGTAATTTCGCACAGGGCAGGATTAACCTGAATAAATTGTCCATCCAAGGCTACTAGAGCAATCCCGACAGCTGCCTGGTTGAACATTGCTCGGAACTTTTCTTCGCTTTCTCGCAAAGCCACTTCTGTTTGCTTGGCTGCTGTCACATCTGCCAAAATAATCCCAATTCCTACCGTTTCGCCCGTTGCATTGTTGACTGGGTAATAGTTGCCCAGCCAGTAGCCATAACGTGCGGGTTGTTCCCTTGTTTCACCGCTAATTTCGACATTGAGCAGTGGTTCTCCAGTATCCAAAACGTACTGTAAGTGTTGCTCCACCTCAGCCGCCATCACTGGCAACACTTCCCCAAATTTGTGCCCGAGATGTTCTTCTATAGTCAAACCGTTAATGTCAGCAAAAACTTGATTAATTCGGATATATCGTAGTTCTCGATCCAAAAAGCATACGGCAACGGGAGCCGCTTCTAGCAGCGAATCTAAAAGAGATAGAGATTCGGCATAATAAACTAAAGTCTGGTGGCTGTCTCGATAAAGTCGGGAATTTTCTACCGCTAAGGCTGCACGATGGCTAATATCTGTTGCTAAAGTAAGGTCAGTGCGATCGTAGCGACGGTTTGATTCGGCAGTTACAAAGCTGATGCAACCGAGAACTTGCCCTTGTGCAATTAACGGCACAATCATTACAGACTTCATGCCCAATTGCCGAACAATTTCTAAATGTTCTTGATTCTGAGTACTTGCCACTAATAGCGAGTCAGATATCTCTGAAATTAATTCGCTTTGCCCACTTTGCAGTACTCTAGTAATTGCACTTGTACCCTTATAATCTGTCGCATACTCCTGAAGTTTACGCGCCAACTCCGCCTTTGATGGGTCTGCATGGGCAATGGGTAGGCGGCGAATGGAACCATCTTCATTTAAAATATCAACGCTACACCAATCAGCTAGTTGGGGAACTGAAATTTTGGCAATTTGTTCTAAAGTTTCTTCATAATCTAGCGAAGTAGAAAGGACGCTACTAACTTGCGCGATATAGCGGAGCCTTTCTTCAGCCTGCTTGCGTTCTGTAATATTGAGAACAAAGAAAGCTCCTCCATCTACAGTCCCTTCAAAATGGCTACCACCTGCCAAAATCGGCAAGCGTGAGCCGTCTTTACGGATATATTCTTTCTCGAAGGGGGTGCAAAAAGCACTATTTTGCATTTGAATCAGTGCTTGCTCATCGAGTGGCAGGTACTCTGCTGGAGTCAGATTTTGCCAGCGAAGTGTTCCAGTCAGTAACTCTTCACGGCTATAACCCAGCATATTCAGCAAGGCATCATTGGCTTCTGTAATCCTACCGTCTCTATTCCAAAAGCCAATACCAATCATATTTGAATCAACCACGCTGCGAAACTTCGCTTCGCTTTCGCGTAATGCTTCCTCAGTTTGTTTGAGTTGAGTAATATCAATTGCACTAATGCCTACTCCCAATAACTGCCCATCGGGTAAACACACCGGATAGTAGCTAACAAGACCATAACGATACACCCCAGGCGGATAGGTTTCACCGCTTACTTCCTGATTGAGTAAAGGCTGCCGGGTTTCCATCACTTGCTCAAAAACAGGCTCAATTTGTGTTGCCCACTCTGGTAATACTTCCCTAAAAGTGCGACCAATATGCTGACTTTGCGGTACACCATTAATGGCAGCTAACGCTTCATTGGCATAAACGTAGCGCAGTTGAGTATCGAGAAAAGCTAACGCCACTGGTGAACTAGTAAGCCAAGTATTAAGCAACGCCAGAGATTCATCTTTTTGCTGAACGGCTTGTTGAAGTTCCTGATGCAACCTAGATTTTTCTAGTTCTGCCTGCTTGCGCTCAGTAATATTTACAGCTACACAAGTAATACCATGAATACTATTGTCTGTATCTTTGAGTGGTTCAACTAGCAAATCATAGTAACGATCTTCTTCATTAATCGTCAGATAAACCTCTTCACGGCTTGAAACACCTGTTTCTATTACCTTCAGCTTAATTGTCTTCAATTGCTCTGCTACTGAGGCTGGAAATACTTCATCATCAGATTTACCTAACATTTCCTCAGCAGTGTCTAGACCTTGGAGATTATGAATCCACTGATATCGCAAATCTCGATCTTGTTGAAAGACTACAATATCTGAACTGCTTAAGGCTAATCGAAATCGCTCTTCACTAACTCTTTGCTGTTGTAGATTTATATCAGCCCGTTTTTTAGCAGTCTTTAATGCCTCACATAAGATACTAAAGAGTAATCCTTGTAATGCAAATAACCCAATTCGTACAGAATTAGATAGATCAAAACTCAGTTCATAAACTGGCGGGAGAAAGAAGTAATTGCTTAGTAATGCAGACAAGGAAGTTGCTAATAGCCCTGATTTCAAACCACCATACCAAGCACTCACCATTACAGCGCTAAAAAACAGCAAGAAAGGAGTTCCACTCATGCTTAACCAGGGGTCTAGTATCAACATTAACGCTAGCGAGAGTGTAACTATTAATACAACAATGCCATAACGTAGTAACTGAAAATAATGAATCTGGGGCATGAAAATGTTTAAGAACAACCAATACTTATTGCAGCGGCTTTACATACCCTAAGCTAGTTTTCAAGTTTTAGTAATTTATCTCTAGATAGATTTTTTTCAGTTTTCAAATTAATTATATAGTATCAAAAGCTACGACTTGACATAAAATACTAAATATGATTTTTTTGAAAAACTATATCTGTCGTAGGGGCACAGCAGTGCTGTGCCCATACATTGCAGGTATATTTACCATCAAATGATAATTAATAAAAACCTGAAATAAGCTATTTTCGTAAATGCATACCATAATTAATTTGTACCGTGCGTAAGTTTTAGTATAAAACTTACTCATGGGCTAATTGTTCATGAGTGAGTCGCAATAATCAGAGGATATAATGCAAAGTTTTACTTGCCAGAAGTCCTTCTGCTGCTTGATGACTTAGGGGTTTAGAAAACAGGTAGCCTTGACCAAATTCGCATCCTAGTTCCTGTAACCATTGAAGTTGCTGTGGTGTTTCGATACCTTCTGCAATAACGGCTAATCCGAGTTGATTGCTTAAAGCAATGATGGTACTAACCACCTGATAATTACGGTTTCCTTGTTGCATTTGACTTACAAAAGAGCGATCGATCTTCAAATTATCAGCAGGTAAACGATGGAGATAATTGAGTGATGAATAACCAGTACCAAAGTCATCAATACTAATCTGAATTCTTCTAGATTTTAATTGACTTAATAAATCAATTGTCTGACTAATATTCTTAATTAGCATACTTTCGGTAATTTCTAGGGTTATGCAATTACCTTCTAAACCTGTTTGGGCTAGTATTCCATCGATGTCTTCAACTAAGCTACCTTGGCGAATATCTTGAGCAGAAAGGTTAATACTCATTTTGAGCAAGGATTCAGTAGCAAGCGTTTTCCAGTTTGCTAGTTGTTGACAAGCTTTGTAGAGAATCCACCGATCAATTTGCACAATTAGCCCCGTTTCTTCGGCGATAGAGACAAATTCTCCCGGTAAAACTAACCCACGAGTTGGGTGTTGCCAACGCAGTAATGCTTCAAATCCAATCAGTTGGACTGTTTGGCTTTGCTCATCGCCAACTATGTCAACAATCGGTTGGTAATATATAACAAATTCTTCTCGTTCGATAGCTTTGCGAATATCGGTTTCTATAGTTAGTCTATTTACGGCTTGAGTGTGCATTTTGACATCAAAAATTTTGTATGAATTTCTCTTTTGAGCTTTGGCTCGATACATGGCAATATCGGCATCTCGGAGTAAATCGGAGGCTTGAGAATAGTCGTTTGTTCCTAAAACAATACCAATGCTTGTATTGATAACTACTTCAGTATCATTAAGTGTCAATGGTGTTTGAAAATCTGTAAGGATACGCTCAGTAATTTGAATGGCTTTTTCAATATCAACGATATCTTCTATTAAAATTACGAATTCGTCCCCGCCAATTCGAGCGACTAAATCAAATTCCCGAAGATGAATTTTGAGTTTATGAGCAATACTTTTTAACAGTTGATCTCCAGCTAGGTGTCCTAGACTGTCATTGATCACTTTAAATCGGTCTAAATCTAGAAACAAGACGGCGTAACGATAGGTTTCTAGTCGTTTAGATCGGTTAATGGCTAGTTCTAGCCGCTCTACCAAAAGTGTGCGGTTTGGTAAATCTGTTAAGGGATCGTGTAAAGCGTTGTGGATAATTAACTCTTGTGCTTGTTTGCGATCGCGTAATGCAGCTTGTTGTTCGCTCACATCTAATAAAACACCATACCAGACAATATCCCCGTTTTCTCGGCATTCTGGACGAGCGCTTGCTTGTACCCACTTAAGTTTGCCAGAAGGTGTAACTAATCGCCACTCGTAAGCAAATGGTTTTAAAGTTTGAACGCTCTCCTTGGCAGCTGCATAGCATTTTGCGCGATCGTCAGGATGAATTTGTGCAAAGCAAAGAGAGGCATTTTCTAAAACTTGATCTGGCGTTAACTCTAAAAGATCCAGACAGCCCAAACTGATGTACTCAAAGGTAGTAGAATCATCAGAATGCTTAACAAAGCTATAAATCATTCCGGGTATATTAGACGCTAAAGTTTCTAGAAACTTTTGGGCTTGTTTGCGCTCTGCTCGCACCTGTGCATCCCGAAGTTCTCGCCGTACTGCTTCTGGCAAACGATTTAAGTTATCTTTCATCACATAATCATTGGCACCCGCTTTCATCATTTCCACAGCAAATAATTCGCCAATTGTGCCGGAAACCAAGATCAAAGGAATATCTTTATGGCTCTGCTGTGCTATTTCCAGAGCCGCAGGAGCATTGAATCCCGGCAGTCGGTAATCTGAAATTATCAGATCCCAATTAGATGTATCGAGCGCTATTCGTAGCTCATTAGCCGTTTGCACGCGTTGCCAGATTGGATTGAAACCACCGCGACGTAATTCATGGAGTACTAACATGGCATCCTCCTCTGAATCTTCAATAATCAGGACGTTCAAAGGTTCATTCATCCGTGACAACCTCTTTGGTAACTATTGAGTAAACTTGTATAATCAGGTTTGTGAGTCAAGCAACTTTAGATTTTAGATTTGGGATTTTAAATTGGCTTTATAAGGCGGGTATTTTGAGTAAATAATTTTGAATTTTGGCTTGGGCTGCATTTTTAAAGTTACTTGCTATAAAATTTTTATTTTAGATTTACTCCTTTGAACAATTTTATCTAGAATACCAAATTTAAAATCTACATTTTCGTGAACCTCAATTATCTTTATATGTAACAATTGCCAGCACTTTAACCATGTTAGAAATTCCTGGATATCAAATTTGCACAAAAATCTATGAAAGTGCTAATTCACGAGTCTATCGGGGAATTAATCAACAGAAGAATTTGCCTGTAATCTTCAAGGTTTTAAATAAAGACTACCCTACTCCCGAAGAAATTACGCGCTATAAGCTCGAATACGAAATTACACGTAGCTTGTCATTGAAAGGTGTTGTCCAGGCTTATTGTTTACAGCAATATCAAAGTACTTTTGCAATCATTTTGGAGGACTTTGGGGGCGAAGCTTTAACAAACATCCTAGCAAAAAGAAAGTTTACATTAACAGATTTTCTGAAATTAGCCATTCAGATTACTGAAATTTTAAGTGCAATTCACACAGCGAATATAATTCATAAAGATATCAATCCATCTAATATTGTTTTAAATTCAGAAACAAAACAAATTAAAATTATTGACTTTGGTATTTCTACTGTTTTATCGCGTGAGACATTAATTCTCAAAAATCCAACAGTATTAGAGGGAACACTAGCTTATATATCTCCAGAGCAAACTGGCAGAATGAATCGTTCTTTGGATTATCGAACTGATTTTTACTCTTTAGGTGTCACCTTTTATCAATTATTGACCCATCAATTGCCATTTGAATCAAGTGATGCACTGGAGTTAATTCATTATCACCTAGCTTTAGAACCTGTTCCACCCCACTTGATCGACCCAGGAATTCCTGTGATGGTTTCAGAAATTGTTTTGAAACTATTAGCGAAAACAGCAGAAAATCGCTATCAAAGTGCCTGGGGAATTAAAACTGATTTAGAAGATTGTCTGAAACAACTACAACACAGGGGAAAAATTGAGTATTTTTTGTTAGGACAACAGGATATTTCTGATAAGTTTTATATCCCTGAAAAACTCTATGGCAGAGAAAGGCAGGTGGAGATTTTATTAGCGGCCTTTGAAAGAGTAGCAGGTAAAGACAACGCTAATTTAACAGGGTCTACTTCGCAAGTAGAAGTGATGTTGATAGCAGGCTACTCTGGTATTGGCAAGTCAGTTTTAGTGCAGGAAATTTATAAGCCGATTACGCAACAACGAGGATACTTTGTTTCAGGTAAATTCGATCAGTATCAGCGCAATATCCCTTACTTTGCGATCGCACAAGCCTTAGAATCATTGATCGAGCAATTACTGACTGAAGACGAAGTGCATCTGTCTCAGTGGCGAGAGAACCTTTTAGCTGTCCTTGGTTCAAACAGTCGAGTGATTACCCAGGTAATTCCAGCATTAGAATTGATTGTAGGTAATCAACCAGAAGTACCTGTATTACCACCAACGGAAGCCCAAAATCGCTTTCACCAAGTTTTCCAAAATTTCATTCGGGTTTTTACCCAATCAGAACATCCACTAGTAATCTTTTTAGACGATCTCCAGTGGGCAGATAATGCCTCGCTGAAACTGCTGCAACTACTAGCTACTGCTACAAAGGGGCAATCTTTGTTGTTGATGGGGGCATACCGGTATAACGAGGTTAATGCCGCTCATCCCCTGATCCAGATGGTAGAGGAAATTCGGCAGGGTGGAGGAGTGGTAAACGAACTTTCTCTTTTGCCATTGAGCCTACCTGATATCAATCAGTTCATGGCCGATACATTGCACTGTCAATCAGAGGATTGTCTGTCACTGGCTGAACTGGTGCAACGAAAAACTGGTGGCAATCCCTTCTTCATGAATGAATTTTTGAAATCTCTCTACACTGAAGGGCTACTGAAATTTAATTGCCAAACCAAAAAATGGCAATGGTCGATAGAGCAAATTCAAGAGCGGGAAATCACAGATAATATTGTAGATTTGATGGCAGGGAAAATTCAAAAGCTCAACAAAAATACGCAGGAAGTGTTGCAGGTAGCCGCCTGCATTGGCAACTCTTTTGATTTGGAAACCCTGGCATTGACTGCTCAATTATCACAGCGAGAAACCGTGCAGGCATTGGCAGTGGCGATCGCTCAAGGATTAATTCTACCCCTGAGTAATGCCCACAAATCGGTTGAGTTGGATGTACCACTTCCTAGCGATCGCCCAGCCATCGAATACAAATTCATTCACGATCGCATTCAGCAAGCAGCCTATTCCCTGATTGCCGAAGCTGAGCAAAGCCAGATACATTGGCAAGTCGGACAGTGCTTATTACAAATAACTCCAGCAGAACATTTAAAAAACCAAATTTTTGATATCACCAACCAATTGAACCTGGGCAAAAAACTCCTCAAAACTCAATCGGAGCAGGATAACTTGTCTCGGTTAAATCTAATGGCGGGGGAAAAAGCCAAAGCATCAGCTGCTTATGACGCTGCATGGAAATATTTGCAAACTGGTTTGGATCTGCTGACAACCGATAGCTGGCAAACGAACTATGATTTTACCCTTACTCTGTATAGTGCAACAACAGAAGCAGCCTATCTAAGCGGTAATTTTGAGCAAGTAGAGCCACTGTTCCAACAGGTAATTAACCACGCCAAAACCCTACTAACCAGCTTAAAAGTCTACGATGTCAAAATTCAGACTCGTGTTGCTCAAAGTCAATTGCTTGAAGCAATTCAAATTGGTTTACAGCTACTTCAGCAATTAGGAATTCACCTCCCCATCCAGCCAACCTTTGAGGATGTTCAGCAAGCACTCTCAAAAACTGCCTCAAAATTGGCAAATAGACGCATTGAAGATTTAGTTGACTTGCCAATGATGTCTGAGCCAGAGGTACTGGCGGCAATGCAGCTTTTGACAAGTATGTGTGCATCAGCTTATTTGGCAGTTCCTCCCCTATTTCTGCTCGTTGTCCTCAAAATGGTGGATTTGCTGGTTGAGTACGGAAACATGATGTTAGCTCCCTTTGCTTATGCCGCTTATGGGATTATTCTCTGTGGAGTTGTATTCGACATTGAAGCAGGATATCAATTTGGTCAACTAGCCTTAAGTTTGCTCGATCGCTTAGATGCTAAACCCATTCAAGCTAGAACTTTATTCGCGGTTAGCAATCAGATTAATGTTTGGAAGACACACCTAAAATACAGCCTGAAGCCACTCCAGAATTGCTCTCAGGTTGGTGTTGAGCAAGGCGATTTCGAGTTTGCTGGCTACGCTGCCATGTACTTCTGTGGTTATTCATTTGCAGTCGGTCAACCTCTGGCTGAACTCCAATTACATCTAACCAGTTATGCCCAAGCAGTAAAACAAATCAAACACTCGGCGGGGATTCATTTCGTAAAGATTTGCTGGCAAACTGTTTTGAACCTGGTTCAGGAAGTTCCTAATCCTGGTATGTTATCGGGTCAAGCTTACGATGAAGCAACCCGACTACCCCAGATGCAACAAACCAATTTTCACGGGGGTTTGTTCTTTTTCTACCTGAATAAATTATTTCTCTGTTATTTATTTGAGGATGCAAATCAGGCCATTAGCAATGCTGTCCTCGCCCAAGAGTATTTACCAGCCATGACCGGAGCGGCATTGGTTGGCATCTTTCATTTCTACGATTCTTTATGTCGGCTGGCGGTATATTCCAATACAGATGTGGCGAACCAATTCCAGTTGCTGGAGCAGGTAGCAGAAAATCAGGCAAAAATGAAAAATTGGGCGCACCATGCCCCAACGAACTATTTACACAAATGGCATCTGGTAGAAGCAGAACGGCATCGGGTATTGGGTGAAGTAGTAGAAGCAATGGATGCCTACGATCGCGCCATCGCCCTGGCGAGAGAAAACGAATACCTCCAAGAAGAAAGTCTGGCCAACGAATTAGCAGCCAAGTTTCATCTAGCAAACAATCGGATAACGATCGCCAAAGCGTATCTACAAGAGGCGAGGTACGGCTACCTGCGTTGGGGAGCAACCGCTAAAGTCCAAGATTTAGAAAGACGCTATCCTCAACTGCTAGAGGTGCGATCGCCAAGAAGTGAAACACGTAAATTTAACCCTACAGAATCGGCTTTCAGCAACTTAGAAACACTTGATTTAGAAACAGTATTGAAAGCCTCTCATGCGATCGCCAGTGAAATTTTGTTAGATAAACTCCTGGCAAAACTAATGACCATTTTGATTGAAAATGCTGGGGCGCAAACTGGTTATCTGATTTTGCCAACACAAGAGAAATGGCGGATTGAGGCAATGGGAACCATTGGCGATCAGAAAGTAGCTGTTTTGCAATCAATACCTCTGGAATCGAGATCGCAAGACAGCACCCCTTACTTGCCAACTTCCTTAATCAACTATGTAGTTCGCACCAAAGAAACCGTCGTCCTCAACAATGCGACTCAATTCGGCAACTTTCAATCTGAACCCTGGATTGTGCAACGCCAATCGAAATCGATTCTTTGCGCGCCTCTATTGAACCAGGGAAAACTGACAGGAATTGTCCTTTTAGAGAATAATCTTAGCACCAGGGCATTTACCCCAGAGCGAATTGAAATCCTCCATCTACTTTTTACTCAGGCAGCTATTTCCATTGACAATGCCCGTTTATTGAAGCAAGAGGCAGAACTGAATCAATCATTACGGGCTGAAATTGCCGAACGTCAAAGAGTAGAAAAAGACCGCGATCGCATGATTGCTATTCTCGAAGCATCCACCGATTATATCGGCATGGCCACCCCCCAAGGCAATGTCCTCTGGAATAATACTCAGTTTCGGAAACTCCTGGACGTTTCTTTAGATGTAGACCTCTCCAACTTGAGTATCGCAAATTACCATCCCCAGTGGGCATTAGAAATTATTCAAAACCAGGGCATTCCTCTGGCGATTCGAGATGGCACTTGGGTGGGTGAAACTGCTTTATTGGAAAGTAATGGCAGAGAAATTCCGGTTTCTCAAATGATCATTGCTCATAAAGCAACAGATGGCAGTCTGGAATATTTGTCTACCATGATCCGAGATATCAGTGAGGCAAAACGCCGGGAAGAAGCTCTGAAAAGATCGGAAACAACGCTGCAAAACTTGGTTATGGGAACGGCTGCGGTTACAGGAAAAGATTTTTTTGCAGCTTTGGTTGGTCATATTGCCAAAGCTTTGCACGTCCGCTATGCCCTTGTTACCGAACTAGTAAATGGCAAATTAAAAGCTCTGGCTTTTTGGGCACATGGGGCATTACAACCAGAAATATCCTACTTTCCGGCGCGTACACCATGCGAACTTGCCTTGAGAGACGGATTATTTTACTGCAAAAGCTTTGTTCAGCAAATTTTCCCAGAAGACTTAGACTTAGTGGCAATGCAGGCAGAAAGTTATCTGGGTATTTCCTTAAAAAATGCCAATGGCGAACCAATTGGTAATCTTTGTATTCTTGACATACAACCACTGTTAGATACGCAACAAATAGAAGTAATTCTCAGGGTATTTGCTGCCCGCGCAGCAGCAGAATTAGAGCGCAATCGGGCGATTGAAGCCCTGCATCAATTGAACCAGTCTTTAGAAGTCAGGGTCAAACAACGAACTGCCGAATTAGAAGCTGCTAACAAAGCATTAGAGGCGTTTTCCTACTCAGTTTCTCATGATTTACGCGCACCACTGCGGGCGATCGTTGGTTTTTCGAGAATGATGCAAGAAGACTATAGCGAACAACTTGATGCAGAAGGTAATCGTTATCTGAAAATTGTGCGGGACAACGCTAAACGTATGGGTGAATTGATCGACGATCTGTTGAACCTATCCCGCCTAGATCGTAAAGAAATGTCCCAGCGACCTATTTTTATAAATGAGATGATTCAAAAGGTGCTGAGTGATTTAGCCCCAGATTTAGAGGGTCGTGAGATTGAATTTGCGATCGCTGATTTACCCAATTGTCAAGCAGACCCTTCCTTGCTCAAACAAGTCTGGATAAACCTTTTGTCAAATGCCATCAAATACACCCGCTACAAATCCCCTGCGTGTATTGAAGTGGGCTATGAGATTATGAATGGTGAAGGAGTGTATTTTATCAGAGATAATGGGGCAGGATTTGATATGCGGTATGCCGATAATCTGTTTGGAGTATTTCAACGGCTGCACCGCGAACAAGAGTTTGCAGGTACGGGGATCGGACTAGCGATCGTGCAACGCATTATTCAACGCCACAGTGGGCGGATCTGGGCTGAAGCTGCGATCGATCGAGGCGCAACCTTTTATTTCACCCTTCAAGGGTCTATTAACCCATGAGTGACCAAACCATAGATCGGCCCCCCGATCCATCTTCAGAGCAACCACTTTCCATTGTGTTAATTGAAGATAATCCCACTGATGCCGAGCTAACTATCCGAGCATTGCGTCGCGGTAGAATTGGCAACAATATTAAACTACTCGAAGATGGAGCCGAAGCCCTAGATTTTCTCTTTTGTCAGGGAGAGTACGCTCACCGTAGCATGACAAATCAACCCAAAGTCATTTTGCTAGATTTGAAATTGCCAAAGATAAGTGGATTAGAAGTTTTACGGCAGATCAAATCCGATGCACGCACACAAATGATTCCGGTTGTGGTGTTGACCTCTTCTGCTGAAGACCAGGATTTGATCGAGAGTTACCAGCTTGGGGTGAATAGCTACATCGTCAAACCTGTAGATTTTGAACAATTTAATCAAGCTGTTGGACTGCTTGGTTTTTATTGGATGTTATTTAACCGATTACCAGTTTTGTAAAAGGAATGGGGAATTGGGAATGGGGAATGGGGAATTGGGAATTGGAAAATTTTAGGTTCTGAGGTGGATGAACGGAGTTCTGATGTGGATTAACGGAGTTCTCAGGTGGATGGGCGAGTTCCCAATGCCCAATGCCCAATGCCCAATTCAAATAATATCCTTCACCACTGATACCAATTTTTCAATATGTGCTATTTCATGAGTTGCCATTACAGATATTCTGATTCGACTTGTGGGCACTGTAGGGGGACGAATTGCTGGGGCAAAAATGCCCACATCTTTTAGCTGTTTTCCAGCTTTGAGGGCATCTGTGGCATTAGCCAATTGAAAACATAATATTGGTGATTCAGAAGGCAGCAATTTCAAATTAGGTAATTGTTGCAGCAAACTTTTCAAGTAATGTATATTCCCCCACAATTGGGCGCAGTGTTGAGGTTCTTGTTGCACTATCTTGATTGCTGCTAAGGCGGCGGCTGTATCAGCAGGCGAAAGCCCAGTGGTATAAATCCAACTGGCTGCGCGGTTCCGCAAAAAGTCAATTAAGGCGCTACTTCCCGCTACATAACCGCCTAAACTACCCAAAGCTTTACTCAAAGTACCAATTTGAATTAATTGCTTTCCTGTACACCCAAAATGCTCGACACACCCAGCACCAGTTTTCCCTAATACCCCGGTAGCATGGGCTTCATCGACTAGCAGCATACAGCTAAATTCATCAGCAATATCCAACAGCGCGGGCAACGGACATAAATCGCCGTCCATGCTGAAGACGGTATCAGTAAGAATCAAACAGCGTCGGTAATTTTGCCGTTGTTGACTCAACTGAGTTTTTAGTACTTCAACATCGCAGTGCGGATATTCTACAACTGCTGCACCGCTAAGAATCGCTCCATTCTTCAAACTGGAATGATTGTACTGGTCAGATAAAATTAAGTCGCGCTTGCCCACAAGGGCAGTAATTGTACCCAAATTGGCAAGATACCCGGAACTAAATACTAAGGCAGCTTCTGTTTGTTTGGTAGATGCGATCGCCTTTTCTAACTCCCCATGTAATTCTCGATGCCCACTGAGTAATCTAGAACCAGTACTACCAGTACCAAATTCTGCGATCGCAGCAGTTGCGGCTGCCATCAACCGCTCATCCCCAGCCAATCCCAAATAGTCATTGCTGGCAAAATTAATCACCTCTTGCCCAGCTAAAACCACCGTTGCACCCGGACGACCGTTGATAGGTTGTACCGAACGATACCAGTCTGCTCGATGAATTGTTGCTAAGGACTGTTCTAGCCAAGCATAAGGATCGCGTCGCTTCGTTCCGAATTCAAAATTCAAAATTCAAAATTCAAAATTAATGATCCCTATAAATAATAAATAAATTTAGGGACTTGTATCATGAGTTGTTTTCGGTCAGTGGTCATAAGGGGGGACAGGGGGTGAATAAGAAATGACAAATGACCAATGACCAATGACAAATGACAATTAAACTTGTTCGCTACTGAGATGAGCGATCGCTTGTTTAATCCAATCTTCGACGTAGGCATCTTTGGGTAGGCCGATATCTTCGCTCACTACATGGAGGGCGTGACTGACCTCATGGGCAGTGTATCCCAAGGCGAAGAGGGTCATTTGTACCTCTTCGAGAATTCCTGGTGCTGGCCCGCCTGTGGCGACGAAGAACCCGGCTGATTTGCGCCACTCGACTAATTTGCTTTTCAGTTCCAAACAGATGCGCTCTGCGATTTTTTTACCAACACCAGGAGCCTGAATTAGGATTTGTGTATTGCCAGCGATAATTGCTTGGACTAAATCTGGTAGTTCCAGAGTGTCTAAGAGGGCGATCGCTAAGGCTGCACCAATCCCTGTGACAGTCAGCAGGTGGCGAAATAAATCGCGTTCGGCTGGTGAAGCAAAACCATATAGGAACGGCACTTCTTCCCGAATTTGTAAATGGGTAAAAATTTGCGCCACTCCTCCCGACTCTGGTAACTGATTTGCTAGCCGTTGGGGAACTTGCAAATCATACCCCAAGCCATTGACTTCCAGAGTCAGAATCACGCGATTAGCGCCAATTGTTTGGATACCAGCGACTATACCTTTTAAATAACTAATCATTACAAGAGACCAAAATAATTTAAGCCTTCAATAATCCCACCTGCACAAAAACCTTTTGCCAGGTAGCGGTGCGTAGCAGGATGCTCGTTATGCCATTGGAGTAACTCTTTTCGGGCATTCCCGACGATGATTCCCCGTTCGTTGCCTACAGCAAATAAAGCAATATCATTACCCGAATCACCACAGACAACTGTTTGTTCTGCTGCAAATTTCCACTTCTGGCGCAAAAACTGCATTGCCTGACCTTTATCGCTGCTATGGGGTACAATGTCAAGGTCTATTCCGCTACTGTAGATTAACTTTACATTTAATTTAGATTTCTGCAACTCTGCTTCAAGTTGTGGTAGAACATTTGCAGATGCATCTGCCTCTAGAAAAAAACTCACTTTGAAGGGACGCTGTTCTGAATCTGGTTGCCGAACTAACTCACGGTATTTTCGGGTAATAGATAATACAGCTTCCCGCTCCCATCCTGGAGAGAGAATTTCTGACCAATCTGAATCTGGTGTATCATTTCCATTAAGGTAAATCTCAGTACCTACAGAAAGGACGAGGGCATCCGGTTGTAAAAGATTTTTTTGAGCTTGGAGTTCTTTATAAAGTGAAGGCGATCGCCCGGTAGAATAAACAATTTTAGTGCCATATTCTTGGCGATGTCTGTTCAGCAGTTGATTTAGTTCAGGTATTGCGCTGTCATCGCCCACAGTCCGATATACGAGGGTATCATCTAGATCGGTTACAAAAAGAAATGGTTTCATGATTAAAGCTCTTGCAAAATTTCGTTATTTTACCGCGTGAAGAGAATTTTGCAAGAGGTTAAAAAAACAAGTTGGAAACTTGCGTTTACTGATAACTTTATAGACTAAATAGTTATTAGAAAGAATTTGGTCTAGCATAATGGCGCTATGAAAAACTCCACCCACAGGGGGATGGAGAATGGGGAATGGAGAATGGGGAATGGGGAATGGGGAAGAGCCTCTAATGCCCATTCCCCAATGCCCCAAGCGGCGGGGCGGCTGTATACACACAAGTCCTAAAAACTTAGCTTGATGAGGCTTTCCTCATTCTCATACACAGCATTGTCAGTCGATGCAATGGGATTGTTAGTCAATGCAATGGGATTGTCAGTCGATGCAATGGGATTGTTAGTCAATACAATGGGATTGTTAGTCGATGCAATGCAATTGTCAGTCGATGCAATGCGATTGTTAGCCGATGCGATGCGATTGTCAGTCGATGCAATGCGATTGTTAGCCGATGCAATGCAATTGTCAGTCGATGCAATGCGATTGTATGGTCAAGACACTTGTCCCGGATTTCTCACCACACCTCGAATGGAGGAGTAAGGAGTAGTGAGTAAGGAGTAATGAGTAATGAGTTATGAGCGAATACTTCAATATTTTATTTCTTACTCATTACTTCTTATTTCTTACTCATTACTTATTACTCATCATCAAACGCTTTGGAGCTTGTGAGAAATGCGGGTTGTGTATACACCGTAGCCCAAAGAGCGGGGAGGGGTGCAATGACTGTGAGAATCGTAACTAAATTATGCGGACATGATATTATCCGTCTAAAGTCCTATTCCTCAAATGAAGAATAGATCCTCTCAAAGCTAGGTGAGCAAATTCTTTGGTTGCGTTAGTCTCAATACTGGCAGAGAACGGGCTTTTGTTGCTCACGCTGCCATGTAGAGGAAATCATTAATGCTTGAGTACAATATCATCGTCGTTGGAGCATCAGCAGGCGGAGTTGAGGCGCTTAGTTATTTAGTTAAACAATTACCGCCCGATCTCAATGCCGCTATAATGATAGTCCTTCATGTATCAAGTCACGGCATGAGTGTTCTGCCGGATATATTGAGTCGCGCTGGCAAGTTGCCAGTGTCTCACGCTCAGGATGGCGAAGCTATTGTTCGTGGATGGATTTATGTTGCTCCGCCTGACTACCACTTACTGGTAGAACGCGGGTATTTGCGTTTGACGCGGGGTGCAAAAGAGAACCGTCATCGTCCTGCCATTGATACATTGTTTCGTACAGCAGCGCGAACCTATGGGCGGCGCGTGATTGCTGTGCTACTAACAGGTATGCTTGACGACGGCACAGCAGGAGTAATGGCTGTAAAAATGCGTGGGGGTGTGGCAATTGTCCAAAATCCTGACGATGCTTTGTATCCTGATATGCCCCGTAATGCGATCGAGAACGTAGAGGATATTGACCATAAGCTGCCACTTTCAGATATTCCTTCTATTTTAGTAACTTTAGTTAACACGCCAATGGAAGTAGAACCAGAAAATCCCATACCTGACAAGATGGAGTTTGAATCTAAAATAGCGCAATTGGATTTGGAAACAGTAGAAAACGAAGCCAAACGACCTGGTAAACCATCAACCTATGGTTGTCCTGACTGCGGCGGTATTCTCTGGGAAGTTGAGGAGGGGAATTTGTTGCGCTTCCGGTGTCGCACAGGTCATGCTTTTTCAGCAGAAACTCTGCTAGCTACGCAATCAGATAAGCTGGAGGATGCATTATGGATCGCTTTTAGAGCGTTGGAAGAAAAAGCTTCCTTATCATATCGTATGGCTTCAAGGATGGAGGCTCGTAACCAAACTCGAGCAGCACAAAGATGCAAGGAGGAGGCGGAGTCTGCCAGACAGCGCTCCGCCATTATTCGAGAAGTTCTTTTGAAGGTCGATGCAAACACAGATATTGATTGAATTTGTGTATCTGTGTAGATTGGATCGAGTTGGATATCTGAAACGCCTGCCTGCGGAGGATTGCGCCTATGCTAACGTGCAGTTTCTCGTATAGCCGGGGACTGGGGATTGGGTGAAAAGTCTTTTTGTGTCTAAGTTTCATTATCTGTTGATGTCATAACCACCAAGGCTTGTGCTGCTATACAAGCGATACATCAAGAAAGTAAAAAATTACCGAAGCTTGTTACACAATTTTTCGTTTGGGGAATTCTAAATTTACTAGAGAAACTCCCCGAAAAAGTTATGAGTGCAAAAGTAGATGTAACTGTGACACTGGTAGGCTACCAAATTAGAGAGCAACTATATTCAGGTTCACGCACACTCGTATATCGGGCAGTCAGAGAAGCAGATAACCAAGTAGTTGTAATCAAGCTTTTAAAACGGGAATACCCTAGCTTCAGTGAACTAGTACAGTTTCGTAACCAATATGCCCTTGCCAAAAATTTAGAAATTCCTGGGATTATTAAGCCCTACAGCCTAGAACCCTATCACAATGGCTATGCTTTAATAATGGAAGATTTTGGTGGCATATCACTGCGGCAATTTACTCAAGAACAGCCACAAAACTTAGAGCAATTTTTGATTATAGCGATACAACTGACAGATATTCTGCACCAGTTACATCAACAACGGGTGATTCATAAAGATATTAAACCCGCTAACATCTTAATTAACCCAGATACCAAGGTGTTAAAGCTGATAGACTTCAGCATCTCCTCTTTGTTACCCAGAGAAACCACTGAGATCCAAAATCCCAATGTGTTGGAAGGGACTCTGGCTTATCTGTCACCGGAACAGACAGGACGCATGAATCGGGGGATTGACTACCGCAGTGACTTTTATTCATTGGGAGTAAGTTTCTTTGAGATCCTAACAGGAAAACTGCCTTTTGATTCTCAAGATCCGATGGAGTTAATGCATTGTCATATTGCAAAACTTCCTCCTAATGCGTGCGATGTCAACTCTGAGATCCCTTTAGTTGTGGAAGAGATTATTCACAAGTTGATGGCGAAAAATGCCGAAGATCGTTATCAGAGTGCGTTGGGACTCAAATATGATTTGCATCTGTGCATAGAACAACTGAAAAAAATCGGGAAGATTGAGCATTTCCCCATTGGAGGGCAAGATGTAAGCGATCGCTTTGCGATCGCAGAAAAACTCTATGGCAGGGAGCAAGAAGTTAAAATATTGCTAGAAGGATTCGAGCGGGTTGCCAATGGAGCGTCGGAGTTCATGTTAGTGGCGGGATTCTCCGGCATTGGTAAAACGGCAGTGGTGAATGAAGTACATAAGCCCATTGTCAGGCAACGAGGCTATTTTATCAAAGGCAAGTATGACCAGTTCAATCGCAACATTCCCCTGAGTGCCTTTGTCCAAGCCTTTCGTGACTTAATGGGGCAGTTGTTAGGCGAAAATGACGCTCAATTAAAGCAATGGAAGAAGAAGATTCTGACAGCCTTGGGGGAAAATGCCCAAGTAATTATCGATGTGATTCCTGAGTTAGAGCAGATTATTGGGCAACAATCCCCAATGGTAGAACTTTCAGGTAGTGCTTCCCAAAACCGTTTTAATCTGTTATTCCAAAAATTTATTCAAGTGTTCGCTACAGTCACCCATCCCTTGGTGATGTTTTTGGATGACTTACAGTGGGCAGATTCCGCATCACTGAACTTGATTCAAGTGTTGCTCGGACAAAGAGAAAGTGGCTTCATGTTATTGATTGGTGCATATCGTGATAATGAGGTTTCACCCGCTCATCCATTGATATTGACGTTAGAAGAAATTAAGAAAGCTGGAACTCAGATAAATACAATCACACTAGCTCCCTTAAGTCAAGAAAGTCTAAATTCGTTGGTGACAGATACATTGCAATGTTCAGCAGCGATCGCCCAACCTTTGACTGAGTTAGTTTATCAAAAAACCCAAGGAAACCCGTTTTTCAGCACACAGTTTCTCAAGGCACTATATGAAGAGGGAGACATTGAGTTCGATCCTCAAGTTGGACATTGGCAGTGTGATATTAGTTATGTGCGATCGCTCTCTCTCAGAGATGACGTGGTAGAGTTCATGGCAATGCAGTTGCAGAAATTGCCAGTTGCTACTCAAAATGTCTTGAAACTTGCAGCGTGTATTGGTAACTCTTTTGATTTAGCAACGCTGGCCATTGTCTATGAATTGTCTCAAACTGAAACTGCTACTGACTTGTGGAAAGCCCTTCAAGAAGGATTAGTGATTCCCAGTAATGATATTTACAAGTTTTATCAGTCAAAATCAGAGTTGCTGATTGAAGAGAATAAGCAGATGCAAGCAGCACTAACTGATGAAAAACTCCACCCCCTTGTGGGTGGAGTTTTTGGGAATGGGGAAAAGCCTCTAACGCCCAATGCCCAATGCCCAATGCCCCAAGCAGCGGGGCGGCTATCTCTCTCCACCCACAAGGAGATGGAGTTTCCCGCCGCTTTCGATGAAAAAGTGATTGCTTCTTACAAGTTTCTGCACGATCGCGTCCAACAAGCTGCTTATTCGCTCATTCCCGACAACCACAAACAACTGATGCACTTAAAAATTGGGCGATTGCTCTTAAGTGCAATGAATGAGGCGGAAAAAGAGGAAAAAATCTTCGAGATTGTTAATCAATTAAATAAAGGAGCCGATTTAATTGTCTTAGCAACTGAACGGGAGACATTAGCAAAGCTAAATCTAGTTGCTGCACAAAGAGCCAAATCTGCAACTGCTTACGTTGCAGCAATTGAATACGCCACTAAAGGCATACAATTGCTGACAGAAAGTTGTTGGCAGCAATGCTATGATTTAACATTGGCTCTCCATGATTTAGCCGCAGAAGTAGCCTGTCTGAGCAGTGACTTTAGGCTTATGGAGCAGATAGTTGACGAGGTAGTGCAAAATGCTCGTCAACTACTAGACAAAGTGAAGGTCTATGAAGTAAGAATTTTAGCTGATGTAGCTCAGAGTCAGCAGCCCAAAGCCATTAAAACTGCTCTTTCTGCTTTGAAATTGTTTGGAGTGTCATTTCCAGAGCAGCCGACTAACGCAGATATTACTGAAAGTTTGCAACAAACTCAAGATGTATTAAAAGAAAAACCTTTAGAAGATTTGTTGGAACTGCCTGAGATGAAAAACCCGAAAGCTTTGGCAGAGATCCGAATTTTAGCAACTGTGACAGCAGCAGTCTATCAAGCGGTTCCAGAATTACTGCCGTTAATCGTGTGCAAGCAGGTGAAATTATCAGTTGCTTATGGTAATGCGGCGGTATCAGCACAGGCTTATGCTTGGTATGGAGTCATTTTATGCGGTATTGGAGAAATAGATTTAGGCGATCGCATTGGCGAACTGGCAATGGGCTTACTATCACGCTTCGAGAGTAGAGAATTTAAAGCCAGCACGATTAACATGGTTTATCCCTTCGTGAAGCCTTGGAAACATCATATTCAAGATTCACTCGCTCCTCTGCTCGACGGATACCATAGCGGTCTAGAAACGGGTACTTTAGAATACGCAGCCTACTGTGCCTATAATTACTGTTCGCTGTCCTTTTTTCTCGGAAAAGATTTGTCAATTCTAGAACCAGAGATGAAGGTTTACAGTCAGGCATTGGCTCAACTCAAACAGGAAGTTGCTCACAATTATTTAAGAGTCTTTTATCAATCTGTTTTAAATTTACTCGGACAGAGTAAGTGTCCTTGGGAAATTCGAGGTGTGGTTTATGACGAACAAATCATGTTGCCTAAGCATCAGCAGGCTAACGATCTTTATGCGATGGGAACACTGTATATCAATAAACTAATTCTTTGTTACTTGTTTAATGAATGGGAGCAAGCAGTAAAAGTGGCAGTTAATGCCAAACAATATTTGAATGGTGTATCCGGCTGTTTCATGATTCCGGTGTTTCACTTTTATGATTCATTGACTCATCTGGCGATGTTACCCAACGCCCAAGGTAAGGAAGGTAATAGTTTGCCCGAGGAAGTGGTTGATAACCAGAAGAAACTGAAAGAATGGGCAAACCATGCGCCTACAAACCATTTACACAAATTTTATTTGGTTGAAGCAGAACAGTATCGGGTGTTGGGGCGGATGTATGAAGCGATGGATTACTACGATCGCGCGATCGCATCCGCCAAAGCAAATGCATATATCCAAGAAGAAGGATTAAGCAATGAATTAGCAGGCAAATTCTATCTCGAATGGGGCAAAGAAAAACTCGCCCAAGCATATATGCAAGAAGCCTACTACTGCTACGCCCATTGGGGAGCTAAAGCCAAAGTCGCCGATTTAGAACAGCGCTATCCTCAGCTTTTAGCCGCAATTGTGCAACAACGACAACCGTCACTTAGGGCATCTGACACAATTTTTGCCCCAGCTTTTCATTCTACTCAAACCTCTAGCAGCATTATTACAGAATTGCTCGATCTGGCAACCGTTCTCAAAGCCTCTCAAACTCTTTCTGGTGAAATTAAACTAGAAAAACTCCTCATGATGCTGCTTCAGATAGTAATTGAAAATGCTGGGGCAGAAAAATGCGTGTTAATGTTGGTGCGGAACGATTGCTTACTGATCAAAGGAACCGTCAGCGTTAATACTCAACCCATTATTCTGCAAAGAATTCCAGTCGAGGAAAGCCAAGATATTCCTCTGAGACTGATTTATCACGTCAAACATTCCTTACAACCTGTGGTGTTGGTAGATGCAACTACCGATCCAACTTTTGCCAACGATACCTACATTCTCAGCCAACAGCCAAAAAGCATTTTGTGTAGTCCAATTCTCTATCGGGGTGAATTCACAGGTGTTCTCTATTTGGAGAATAACTTGACGACTGGGGCATTTACTAGCGATCGCGTTGAACTGCTTAACCTGTTATGTACTCAAGCCGCTATTTCTCTAGAAAATGCTCGCCTCTATGAGCAGACACAACAAACACTAACAGAACTGCGTGCCAGTGAAGACCGTTTCCAGAAGGTAGTTGACAATATTCCAGGTATGGTATTCCAATTTTGTCTGGCTACCGATGGCTCTTTCTGGACACCCTACGTCAGTTCGGGTTGCTATGACTTGTATGAGGTTGATCCAAAGGAAGTGATGGCAGGGGTATACAACATTCACCTCATGGCGCATCCAGACGATTCCTCAACGCTGGGACAGTTAGTTGCTGATTCTGCCCGAATGTTAACGCCTTTTAGTCATGAGTGGCGAATTGTGACTCCTTCAGGCAAAATCAAATGGATTCAATGTGTTTCTCGACCAGAACTGCAAGCCGATGGCTTGATTGTGTGGGATGGGGTGGTAATTGATATTAGCGATGTCTACGATGAGCTTCGTTTACGCAAACAAGCAGAAGCCGCACTTCAAGAGAAAGAGCAGTTTTTGAGCAGCATTTACAACGGAGCCGAAATGAGCATCTTTGTGGTGGATGTGTCGGAAGATCGTCGCTTCTATTACGCCGGATGGAACGCTCTTTCAGAACGAGCCTGTGGAATTAGTAGTGCTGATGCCGTGGGCAAAACGCCCGCTGAAGTGCTTGAGGCAGCACAGGCTGAAATTATGCAACAACAGCTTACTGAGTGCGTTAGAACGGAAATGCCCGTTTATCATGAGCAGTGTCTAACCTTTGATGGGCAGGAAACTTGCTGGCTGATCAATTTCAACCCACTCAAGAATAATGAGGGACGGATTTACCGGATTATTGGCACAAGCTTTGAAATTAGCGATCGCAAACGCGCCGAAGCTCAATTGAACCAGCGCACGATAGAACTAGAGCAAACCCTACAAGAACTCCAGCATACCCAAATGCAGATGATCCAAGCCGAAAAAATGTCAGGATTGGGGCAATTAGTAGCAGGTGTTGCCCACGAAATCAACAACCCAGTCAACTTTATTTTCGGCAATCTTAGTCACGCAAATGACTATACCAAAAATATTCTAAGACTTTTGGAACTTTATCAGAAATATTACCCAACCCCCCATTCTGAGATTCAAGAAGAAGCCGAGGCGATGGACTTGGAGTTTGTGCTAGAAGACTTACCCAAACTTATGTCTTCTATGCGAATTGGAGCAGAACGCATTCAAAAAATTGTTATATCTCTACGCACTTTCTCTCGTATGGATGAAGCTGAGATGAAAGAAGTCAATATTCATGAGGGAATTGATAGCACATTGATGATTCTGCAACATCGCCTGAAACTGAAATCTGATTCTCCTGGTATTGAGATTGTCAAAGATTATGGGGAGTTACCATTAGTCGAGTGCTATGCCGGACAACTCAACCAAGTGTTTATGAATATTTTAAGCAATGCTATTGATGCGCTAGAAGAAGCTAATACTCAACACCAATTTTTAACTCCTACCATTACGATTACCACTTCCTTGCTACAAAGTAAACAAGTTGTCATTAAAATCGCAGATAATGGCCCTGGAATTCCTGCTAATATCAAGCAACGATTATTCGATCCATTCTTTACTACAAAAGCGATCGGTAAAGGTACAGGAATGGGACTTTCTATTAGTTATCAGATTGTGACTGAAAAACACAAAGGCAAATTGCAATGTGTTTCTGAGCCAGGACAGGGAGCCACATTCTTCGTTATAATTCCGATTTGCCAATCTTGATTTGTCATTGGTCATTTGTCATTTGTCATTTGTCATTTGTCATTGGTCATTGGTCATTGGTCATTGGTATAGCACAAGCCTTGCTGGTTAGGACATCAACAGATGATGAAACTTAGACGCAAAAAGACTTTTCACCCAGTCCCCAATACGGTTCGGTTAAAGGTGAAAGGGAAAAGGGGAAAGGTTTTGAATACATCCTTTACCCTTTTCCCCTTACCCTTTCCCCAGCCCCCAGTCCCTTGCCATATCATTTCGTCTGTGCAAGTGCCACCACAGCCTGAACTAATTCTTCTGGATCGAGGGGTTTGGTAACGTGCCGTTGATAGCCACTGGTTATAGCTCGCTGGTAGTCATCAACACTAGCATAGGCAGTCAAAGCGATCGCCCGAATCTGTCCGCCCTTTTCGGGGGGTAAAGTTCGGATCTGTTGAATCAGGTTATAGCCATCGACTTCGGGCATCCCAATATCACTGACTAAGACATCGGGTTGAAAAGACACCAGGTTTGCCAATACTTGTGCCGCCGAAGTAACAGTCTTTACTGTCGCTCCGTATTCAGTCAGCAATACTGTTAATAGCTCACGGGCATCGGGGTCATCATCGACTGTCAGGACTCGAATTCCCGTAAGTTCGAGTCCTGATTGTGACAACTCATTTATCTGTTTGATTTCCGGCTTGACATTTAGCAGTGGTAACTGGACTGTAAAGGTGGCTCCGAAACCTTCACCTGCACTCTCAGCCGCGATCGTGCCGCCGTGAGCTTCAACCAACTGACGAACGATCGCTAATCCCAATCCTAACCCGCCATACTTGCGAGTAATTGAGACATCTTCTTGACGGAATGATTCAAAAATATGCGGCAGAAAGTCAGGATTAATGCCTTTACCAGTGTCACTCACAATAATCTGTGCCTGCTCGTCAACTCGCTCTAATCGGATTTCTACCCGTCCTCCCTTGGGGGTAAACTTGATAGCGTTGGAAAGTAAATTCCAAACGATCTGTTGGAGGCGGTTGGAATCTCCAGAGACTTGCCCAATATTCGGCAGTATCGGATGCAATGTAATTGATTTGGCAATGGCTGCTGTATTTACCGTGTCGATCGCAGATTCAATCACAAATAACAGATTTACAGGAGCAATATCTAGGCTAAGTTTGCCGCGCAGAATCTTGGCAATATCGAGCAAGTCATCAATCAGTTGAGTTTGCAGTTTAACGTTGCGTTCGATGGTAGCCAAAGCTTGAGCCGTTTTGGTTTCATTAAATTTGCGGCTTTGCAGCATCTTTGTCCAGCCTAAAATAGGGTTGAGAGGCGATCGCAATTCATGGGAGAGAATGGCAAGAAACTCATCTTTGATCCGATTAGCGCGTTCTGCTTCGTCCCGTGCGGTTCGCTCTAACTGAAATAGGCGATCGCGTTCAGCTTCTAGTTGTTTTTGCGCTTCGATATCAGTTGCACTGCCAAACCATTTAACAATTCGACCTTGCCGATCTTTTTGGGGAATTGCTTGGTGCAGATGCCAGCAATATACACCATCTGCCCTAAGCATCCGACCTTCGGCTTGATAAGAAGTACCCTGTTGTACTGCCTTGCTCCACTCTTGACCCAGAATCATTACATCTTCTGGATGGACAACCCCTTTCCAGCCGCTTGTGTGAGCTTGTTCTAGCGTTAATCCTGTGAATTCTAACCAACGTTGATTCACATCTAGTAATGTTCCTTCGGGGTTGGCTGTCCAGACTAATTGTGGAATTAATTCTGCCAAGCAGCGATAGCGTTCTTCACTTTGGCGTAATTCTTCTTCTACCTGTTTGCGATCGGTGATGTCCTGTACGTTGCCTAGCATCCGTACAGCATTTCCTGCTGTATCGTAGAAAACCTGACCTTTAGCCGCTAACCAGCGAATGCCATCGGGATGTAGGATGCGGAAATCATCTTCATAGCGCTCTTGCTGTTGCTGGATGGTGCGATTCACCGTTTCATTGGCTGAGGTGCGATCGTCTGGGTGCAGGCAGCTTAACCACTCTTCATAAGTAATTGCCTCTTTGCTTGGGTCAAACCCGAATAGATGGCAGTACTCTTCAGAGACATGAGCGCTGTTGCGGATAATGTCCCAATCCCATAATCCCGATCGCGTGGCTTTGTAAGCTAGCTTTAACCGGGCTTCGCTCTGCTGCAAAAGGAGTTCTGTCTTTTTGCGATCGGTGATGTCTCGTGAAATTAACAAGATTCGTTCCATCTGCCCACTGGCATCTAGAATCGGGCTAACGACTACTTCCCACCATTTCGGAGTGCCTTTGGTGGTTGGGCAGTATCCACGGAAAATACTGACTTCGCCTGTTTTAACGGCAGCGAGTGCCTGGTCTGCCTGTTGGCGATCGCTGCCTTCCCACAAACAGAGCCATTGAGTATTGAGATAGGAATTTAAGTCGTCAATTTCCATTAAACACAACCCGCCTGTATTCATGTACAGAAGTCGGCCATCAAGGCTTAATACCTTAATGCAGTCAGAACTACTGTCTAAAATACGGTTTTTAAATTCTTCACTTTGGCGCAGGGTTTCTTCAGTTTGTTGGCGAGCGGTGATATCTCGCCAGGTGACAACAAATCCATCTCCAAATTTAGCCACACGGATATCAAATGCTCTAACTAAGCGTTGTTGTCCGTAATCATCTTCATAAACTAGGCTGTCTTTAATCAGCGCTTCCCCTGTTTCTACTACCTGACAGTATTCAGCAAACAATCCACTGCCACGATGCCCTGGTAGTAATTCACACAATCCATGCCCAATCTGCTGCTCATAAGTCATTTGATTGTTGACACAAGCTGCATTATTAACATATTCAGTCCGAAAATCAATAATCTGTCCCTGCTCATTCCGTATCGCTCGGTATACCCCAAAGCAGTCCAGCATATTTTCAACTGATGTGCGGAAGAGTTCTTCGCTTTCTTGCAAGGCTGCGAAAGAGCGTTTGCGTTCGCTAATGTCTTCGGCAATACCTGTGAACCGATAAATCTCTCCTGTGTTATCTCGAAGGGGAAAGCAGCGATCTCTTACCCAGCGAATACTACCATTGGGTAAAATAATTCGGTATTCTTCATCGAATTCACCTGCGACAGCTTTTTCCTGAAATGCTCTCTGGATCAAATCTTGATCCTCCGGGTGAATCCGATCGAGCCATGCTTGTTGTCCTTGATACAATTCCTCTGGGTTCAATCCCCACAGTTTCTCATAAGCCGGACTGACATAACTAACTCGTTTTTCCGCTACCTCTTTAATCCAAAATACCGCATCAATGTTTTCTGCAAGTTGCCGGAAACGTTCTTCACTATCGCGCAGAACTTCGGCTGACTGTTTGCGTTCGGTGATATCTAGATCGATACCCGCCATCTGAATCGGTTGCCCGTGTTGGTCGTAGAAGACCTTGCCCTGGCTCAGTGCCCACCTAATTTTACCGTTGGGATATACTACCCGAAATTCAATGTCATAGTCTTCTCCGGTGGCGATCGCCCGCTCTACGGCTGCCAAAACGCGATCGCGATCGCCAAGGTGCAACCGCGCCAAAAACATCTCGAATGAGCCGTCAAACTCTCCTGGTTCAATTCCAAATAAGGCTTCCAGGTTATCCGACCAGGAAATTTTTCCTGTCTGGATGTTCCAGTTCCACGTTCCCATCCGAGAAGCTGACAGGGCTAATCGCAACTGTTCTTCGCTCTGGCGCAGTTCCGCTTCTACCTGTCGGCGTTCTTTTAGTTCGCGCTGTGCTTGTTGATACAGTTCTGCCTGTCGCAAGGCGATACTCATCTGAGTTGCCAATTCTTTGAGCAAGTCAATTTCTAAAGACTGCCACAATCGTGTGGACGCACAATGATGAGCAATTAGCAATCCCCAAAACTGATTATCTTGTAGAATTGGTACAACCAGATGAGCTTTGACTTGAAACGGAGCCAACAATTCACTGTGGAATGGGTCAATACTAGTATCCTGAATATCAGATATTGCCGTTACTTGCCCCAGATAATAGCGTTCGATATAATTTTTGAGAAAGGCGGGATTATATCTGACAGGTCGCGGTTGATTCCAGGTTACGGAAGGATCGTGGATGTTCGAGGGGAGCAGCGATCGCCACTCTGCCCCAAGTGATTCTGCTACTACTGTGCCATCTCCGTCATGATTTAACTGAAAAACCAGGACGCGATCGGTGTGGAGAAACTGCCGAACTGCGACTACGGTTGTTTGGAGGATATCATCTAGATTCAGGGATTGGTGAATTTGCTGGGTAATCTGGGCAACTACCCGTTCTCGTTCAATGCGTTGTTGCAGTTGAGTGCGTAGCTGCACTGTTTCAATCGCTCCATTGATTGCTGTTTGCAACCTTTCTGGGGTAATTCTCTCTTTGACGATATAATCTTGTGCGCCTGCTTTCATCGCCTGAACTGCGATCGCTTCATTGCCTTGCCCAGCGATCACAATCACAGGTAAGCAGGGCTGTTGGGTTAAGGGTTGCAATTGTGCCAGAAATTCTAGTCCGTCGAGATCGGGCAGTCGATAATCAAGTAAAATTGCATCTGGCTGGTGTTGCCGCCAAAGTTCCAATCCTTGCCGTCCCAGCGTTGCTTCTAAAAGCGTATAAGAATATTCGCGATCGCGCAGCAAATATCGCCGATACAGTTCTCGGTCTTCTGGAGAGTCATCAACAATTAAAACAATGCGCGATCTCTGACTCATGAATAATCCTCTGGGCGATCGGGCAGCGTCGTTACTTCAAACCAATATTCCACGAGTATCTGAATATCTCGTTTCAGTTGAGCAAAATTGATTGGCTTAACAATATAGCTATTGACACCGTATTGATAACATACTTCGATATCTTTGGGATTGTTAGAAGTAGTAAATACTACCACCGGAATCATCTTTAAGTTGTTATCCTGTTTAATTTGGCGTAATACTTCTCGTCCATCGGTTCCGGGTAGGTTCAAGTCAAGGACAATCAAGTGGGGACGGGGCGAACTTTTGCGATCGACATAGTTGCCAGTCCGATAAAGAAACGCCAAGGCTTGTTCTCCATTCACACACCGTTGAATGGGGATCGTAATGGAAGACCGACTTAGAAATCGTTGCAGTGCTTCAAAGTCTTCGTTGCTATCTTCCACAATTAAAAGCAGTGGGGTTTGTTGGATCGCGGAGGCTGAAATAAGAGTCATTTGTTTGCCTCCGCCCACAAGGTAAAGTAAAACGTACTGCCAATAGTTGGGGTAGATTCTACCCAAATTCTACCACCGTGCCGCTCCACAATTTTACGGGCAATGGTTAACCCTACGCCAGTCCCACCGCCAAATTCATCCCGTCCATGTAAGCGGCGGAAGATTTGAAAAATTTTGTCAAGATGTTCTTGTGAGATGCCAATGCCGTTATCACGAACATAGAAAGTCACAGAAGTGGAAGCAACTTTGTTTCCTTCGATGAAACCAATTTCAACCCACTTCTGGGGCTTATCATTATACTTAATGGCGTTGCTGATTAGATTGCTGAAGAGTTCATTAATCTGAGCGCGATCGCATTCTATACTTTTAAGGGGTTGAGGAATGCGAAACTCGACTTCGCTTTGTAGTCGGGCAATGGTCAAAGTAGTGATTACCTGCTGTACTAACTCATTTAGATTTACTGGTTGCCGGATAAGTTCGGCGCGTCCCAAGCCGGAGAAATGGAGGAGTGAGTTTATCAGGTCTTCCATTCGCTGCGTCAACCGCACCATAGTTTGGAGTTTTGCAACACCATCCTCATTTAGTACGTCTGCATAATCTTCGATTAAGAAGTTCGCATAGTTGTGAATGCCGCGCAGAGGTTCTTTCAGGTCGTGGGAAGCAACATAAGCAAAAGAATCTAGTTCTTCGTTACTGCGTTGTAATTCAAAATTCATCGATGCCAATTTGTCTGCCTGCCGCAACACAACACCTACAATCAAGCTTCGCAGTTCAGTAACTGCTTCAACTTCACAGGGTTTCCAAGGCATAGCACAGCCTTGCACCGTTTCTTGCCATAGTTCAAAAGATTTGCGAGGAGACATTCGTAAACTGCCATCACAGAGAACTTCTATCGGTTTGTTGGGGTTGCCACCCCAATTCACAGTTTGAATTACCTCTGGACGAAACCAGAGAATGTAATTGTGATGAACTTTAGAAATTTCTAGGGCTAATACTCCACTGGTGATCGCTTTAAATGACTCGGCAGCAGGATAATTTTTCATGAGCGATCGCGTCTGGAACAAGTTATGATGAACGTGAGGTTTAATCCAATCAACTACAGCCTGAACCTCTAACTCTGATGGCGTTTCCCCGACTCGAATACACTGGTTGCCACTGCAAATTACCGCTCCCGTGGCGCTGACCAAATTGAGTAATTGAGATTTCAGTTGTACCATCCCATCCAAGAAATACTCAGCTTGAGACAACTCTTCAACAAATTGCGTTTGCAACGACTTCAATTGCCTTTTGTAATCAATATCTTCACTCGCTTCTTTATTTACTAATTCCACAGACATCACCTGCCCAATGAACTCGCACACGGTGCGGATATTGTAAGAAACATATTTGGGTGACGAATGATGACAAGCAATCAATCCCCAAAGCTTTTGTTCGTGCATTAGGGAAATAGACATAGAGGCAGTCACGCCCATATTTTGCAGATACTCTAGATGAATCGGAGAAACACTCCGCAAAACTGAGAGACTGAGATCGAGTGGTTGATTTGTTAAAGGATTGTTCGCTGGAATTAAGGTAACAGGCTGGTAGCTGGCATTTGGAATCAGCCGCAGCCAGTTGAGAGTGTATAGCTGTCGGGCTTGCTTGGGAATATCAGAGGGCGGATAGTGTAAGTTCAAATATGGTGTTTCCTGATTTGTGTCTTCAGCGATAACACTGCCTGCCCCTTCGCGATCGAATCGATAGACCATAACCCGTTCAAAGCCAGTGATTCGCCGGACATCTGTAACCACAAGCTGGCACATTTCCAGCAGCGTTGGTGCTTTCTGAATGCGGGTAATAGTTCCTCGTACCTGTTGATAGAAGTCAAAAAAGCCTGTTTGTCCCTTCGCTTTTTTCGGCTCCAATTCCAGAATAATAATAGTATCTAAACGATGTACAATACCATCAAAATATATTGATTTATTCAGACGCTTGATGGACAAATTGAGAGGATTTATGCTCTCAAAATCTTCTGTCAGACATTGTTGAATCAGCTGAATTTGCTTGGTATTGAATAAATTTGCCAGTGGCTGACCTAGCAATTGTTCTGGTTGATAGCCAACAATTTCCTGAGTATTACTGCTCACCTGAAGAATTTCCAAGGTAGGATCTTGCAAAACGAGTAAAACCCCGTGAGGCTGGATCAGACTAGGAATGTGGATCGGTTCGCGATCGCAGTTTGTTAAATCAATCGTCTCATCAGCCATTCTCAGCTTCTCCAACGCCTCATTAGAACTCTGACATAAATTAGAAGAATTCTTTCTTTTTAGCTATTTAGCTTTTAATTATATTTAACTAACTAATTGAACTCACCTTAAACACTCTAGCTTTTACTCTTCACTCAAAGTTTCAATTAACAAATCTACCTGCTGCTGTCGCTGCTGCAAAAAACTTTCGCACTGACGCAAATACTCAACAGCACTTGCAAATTGATCGAACACAGCTTCCAATTCCAACTCACCCGCCTCAATGCGAGTAATAATCCCCTCTATTTCAGCAACCTTCGCCTCATAATTCCAACCTTCCATCGAATCAGAACTAGAAGAACTTTTACGTTTAACCATTAACCTCTCTGTGTCCTCTGCGCCTCTGTAGTAGCCTGCGGCAAGCCCTTCGGTTAACGCTCCTACGTCGCTAACGCTTCTCTACGAGACGCTACGCGAACGCTAACAGCAGTCGCTTATGGGGGAAACCCCCAGGATCGTGCTGCTTCACCGCTATGGGTCTACGTTTACTTCCATAACCTTTACTTTAACCCCACCCAGCCCCAACTGAATCACTAAATCTTCCCCCACAGCCAACTTTGCCGCCGAACGAGCGATCGCCCCATCTTCCCTTCTCACCACCGCATAACCACGTTGTAACACCGCTTTCGGGTCAAGAGTTGCCAACTTTTGCCGTAATAATTCTAAATGCTGCGTTGCTTGCTGCGATCGCCCCGTGGTAATTTGTACCAAATGCTGACGCTTCCAAGCTAACTTTGCTACCTCCTGTTGCACTTGCCGATCTAACCGCAAACGCCGCAAACGATTCCGCAAACCTTGCAGTTTATTCTCAGCATTTTCTCTATAATCATGCACCGCCTCATGTAAACCGACAACTCGCCCCCGATGCTCAGTGTACAACTCGGAAAGTGCTGGTACAACCATTTCTGCCGCCGCAGTAGGTGTATGCACACAGACATCTGCAACTAAATCCGCTAAAGATTCATCTCGTTGATGGCCGATACCAGTAATTACCGGAATCGAACAACTAGCAAGCGATCGCACCACACGTTCATCATTAAAACAGGCCAACTCTTCCACCGCGCCACCACCCCGCGATAAAATTAGCACTTCGGCGCGTCCATCTTTTTCCACCCGTTCAATTGCTTTGACGATAGATTCCGGCGCTTGCTCACCTTGGACTGTCGCCGGAGAAAATAAAACGTGTAAACCTGGATACCTTTGCTTCAGGGTTTTTTGAATATCCCCCCAAGCAGCAGCCGTTGGGGAAGTGACAACAGCGATCGTTTGCGGGTGGATGGGGAGCGATCGCTTTCTTTGCGCGTCGAACAACCCCTCAGCCAGCAAGCGATTTTTTAGTTGTTGATAGCGTAGCGCCTGTAAACCTATACCAGCAGGTAGAGTTTGCCAAACTGATAACTGATATTCTCCCCGTTGCGGATACAGGCGAATACTACCCAAAATAATTATTTGTTCGCCAGCAACTGGCATTTGGGCGAGTTTTGGCAATTGACTATTCCATACCACACATTTAATTCCGGCGGTGCGATCGGTATCTTGCAGCGTAAAAAATAAACCACTGCGATGATGGTTAGCGCTAGAAACTTCGCCAGTTACCCAAACTTGCCGTAGTTGTTCATCTTGCTCTAACAACAAGCGGATATAGTCAGTTAATCCAGATACTGAAAGTGCAGTATTGAGAATGAGTGAGTCGGAAAGGTCGGAAGTCATCAAAGATGCCTGAAAGCATTTGTGCTGAGGCGATTCTAGCATTTTTAACGAAGTCATTAGTCATTTGTCATTTGTCATTTGTGATTCGGGAAAAAAAGAATCTAGTTCCCTGCCCTTTATAAGGTTAGGGTGGGGTAAAACTGACGCAAAAACCAGGTGAGTAAACTGCTTCAGACTTGTGTATACACTGTAGACTCAGCGCTGAGTAAGTACTAAATACTATGTATTTATTTGCTTACTCAACACTCATTAAGCAAAGGCAATTTTCAGAACTGCTAATTTTCTCACGAATACCATCTCTCCGGTGTCGATATCCACAGTAAATAAAGAATTTATTGGCTCACGATTGATATTAGCAATTGCATATAATTTTCCTAGTGGAGAAAAAGCTAAACCGAGCAAGTCATTTTCTAAAACTTTATTATTCAAGTGCAATTCTGACAATTTGATAATTAGTGGTTTCCCAGTAATTCCTGAATAATTTTCCATATCTAACTGCACCAAATGGGCAGGATGCATGTGATCCATGCTTATAGCATAAATTTTTCTATCAACTGGAGATTGAGTGAGATTACTATAGCGTCGGTCTGGTAGTAGGTCTGGTAAAACTAGTTCATCATAATTTACTTTTCCTGTTTCAGAGTCAATAGTTACTAACTCAAAGGGTGGAATACCTCCTCTAATACTAATGATGCCCACAAGCTTGCCATCTTCAGTTTCTAGCAGATTTTCTAAAGTACTATCTTCGTGTTTAAATCCCCACACTTTTAGAGATTTCTGAATTTGACCAGACTCATAACTATTAACAAATAAGAGGCGATTAAAATTGCCTTCCTGTGTGTGTGCTACAGAGCTAATAATGAATGTTCCATTAGACAGAGTATTCAGACTTGTGAGCCGCTCGTAAGGCTCCTGATAGAAGGCTTTAGGTATAACTTTAGTAAGTGCCTGTTGGTTCTCAACAATGTTAGTCGAGATTGTCGAGTGAGATAAGTTTTCACCAGTATCTATATTTAAAGATATTAGAGATATTTCAGGGGTCGTATGGGCTATATTTTCCATTTCGGAAGTATGTAATAATCTTCCTAATGGATTACAAATATTTTTTGCCGTTTCATTGCCGCCAACTAGATTTAAGTTGTTGCTAGTTGCAAAGCTTACTCCGTAAACTATTGAAGCCTTCTGTGCAGTACTTGCTTGGATGTTAGGATTCATGTCAGTTTAAAGAATTGTTTACAGTTTATGAATTTATATAAATTGCTTTGAGAATAAGTCTCAATCAATTTTTATAGTCATATAATACAATATGATTGCATTTTGTAGTCAACCTCATATTTAAAAATTCATCAAACATATTTAGGAGCTAAAAGTCAAAATTATGTACCACTGGCGGATAGCGCAAAAATAGCGAGTCGTGAGTGTCTGAATCAATGACTTCAAGACGCTTGATGACTCGCTATCAGTTGTAGGGTCTGTAATTTTAATCGGGGCCGTTAGGCTTTATCCCTGGTTTTAAGCACGAGTGGACATTAATTTTTCGCTGATAATTATCGCCGATATTCGTCGCCACAATCGCCGATTAGCTGATACAAATCTCGTGATTGGCGAGATACGGCAATAATGCGATCGCGATCGTCATCATCTAAACTAAAACTAAATACTTTGGCGTTATCTTCTATATGTTCAGATACACCAAGTCTGGCTCCAACTATCACACCGCCGACTGTTGGCTGATCTAAAATGTAACGAACTGCTACGTTGGCGATACTCACTTTATGCTTATTAGCAATTTCCTTCAAGATAGCTAGCAACTCTTGAAATAATCGCCAACCACCCCAAGCATCGATCATATTTTTATATTTTTTCAAACTAGCCGTGGAGAGATCAAATCCTCGCGGTTCTGGTTTACCCAAATAGTTTTCTGATAACAAACCACCGCACAGTGTACCGTAAGTAAAAAGTTTGATGTCATGCTCTTGACAAAACTGTACCATATTAACTTCGGGACGGCGGTCAACCAGAGAAAATTGCACTTGGTTAGAAACAATTTTGATGCCTGCTTCAGTAATAATCTTCAGATTTTCTGTGTCAAAATTAGTTAAACCTAGATGCTTTATTTTCCCTTCAGTCTGAAGTTCTGCCATATATTTGAGGGCATCCAGGTAATTTTTATCCTGATATTCCCACCAATGGAATTGCATTAAATCTAACGATTCGACATTCATCCTTCTCAGGGAAATATCAATATTTTCCTCAACCAGCTTTTTGGTCATTTTGCCTGGACGAGGAACCCATTTTGTAAAAGCTTGCACCTGAGATAAAGCATCTTTTCCACGAGTATCAATTAATTGACAACGAAACTCACCAATAAAGTCTTCTGCGGGCCCATAATGGTCTGCTAAATCCCAAGTAGTAAAGCCTGCATCTAAATATTTGAACATAGTCTCAATAGCGGCTGGGGGATTTATCCGTCCGTGTGCGCCGGAGACTTGCCACATACCATTTAAGATGCGGCAGATATTTAAATCAGGAGTAAATTGGAGACGGCTAGCTGTGGGTAAGTTCATTTTCAAGTTTAGGAGTGAGAAGAGTTAATAATTAGTAAGTTGACAAGCGGATTTTTACAGCCTTTTAACTTTTCTACTTTATTATGAATGATTTAGCATTGCTAGAGTTAATAACTACTAATTCTTGTACAGACACGATGAATCGCGTCTCTTCTAACGCCAGCCTTTTTCAGCTTGTTCGAGAACGTAAGCAGCAACGTCTTGAATTTGCTGTTCAGTGAGACGCTCTTTGTAAGCTGACATATTATTTTTACCATTAGTTACTATAGATGTAACTGCCTCTATAGAATCCATACCATACTTTTTCAAAGCTTGCTTTTTGAGATTTTTACCTCGCCTGATGATGTTGCTACCATTGATATGACAACCAGCACATTGAACACTAAATATTTGTTCGCCGTTCACTGTATCTCCTGCACTTGCAGGTAAAGTAAAAGTGCTGATTAATAGCAAAAATGTTACTAGTACTAATGTGAGTATTTTTTTCAATTTACTTTTCCCTATTTTGAGATACAGGTTACAGATATAAATGTTACAAACAAACCTATAAAGATTCAAAATCAGTTATAAATCCGGCGAATTTTGTACAATCTTCTTGAAAAGTTTCTGCATCGCTAACATCTTCAATTTTATAGGACATGATGCGTGTACCGTCTGGCATTTTTTTGGAACTAATCAATTCCCCTTTGTACTTTTCTGCGATCGCTTTAAAATCAGTACCATGAAGTTTCCAGGCATCAGTCGAACAAGTAATATTTACTCGCCACATATTCTTTTCTCAATTACTACCACTAAATATCCATCATCTCATAAATAGGTAACATCTTACCTCCAGCAAGGCAGAGGGTAGGGGACTTGAGGTAAAAGAGAGGTATTATTCCCTCTGCCTTTAGGCTTTAGAGCAAATTTATAAACAAAAATAAAAATGTTTTCTCGATTCAGGTAATATAAGAAACAATTCATCATTCTTAAACTTCCTAAATAAATTTAGGAAGATTTCGGCTTTTACCCAACTTATCAATATCACCTCTTTAGGGTTGTAATTTTCTATCTAAAGGAAGTACCAAGCCTAATTTTGCTACGTCATAATATATATGTTAAGAACATTTCTAGAAAATTTTATCCCAATTAGTTAAACTTCAAGAGTTGAAAATGCCTAACAATATCAAACAACAAATTCAAGCAGACCTGCAACAAGCGAAAGAAACCGGACAGTTAAGAACTGAGCGGATTCGAGAAATAGTAAAATCCGCAGTTTCTCAAGTAGCTTCTGAGTTTAAACAAGGTTCTACTGAAGTTCGTAGCATTGTGAAAGATGCTGTTTCTGCTGTAATTGAAAACTTCCAAGAAAAAGGTAGCGAACTCAAGGATGAAGTGACAGCTTCCATTGAAGGAGCGCTGGAAGGAATTAATAGCAAAAGACATGAAGACATTGCTAAAACTCAAACAGATATTAAGCGGCTACAGGCTCAATTGGATGGTGAAGAAGAACAACTCCAACAAGAGGTTGATATAATTCTGGCAGAAATTGAAGAGACGGGTAAGGAAAAACCTGCCAGTACCAAAACTGCGATTGATTCTGCTGTCAATGCGATTAAAGATAGTGAAGAAGTCGGATTGTTAAAGAAACGTTACGCGCAACTGCAAGCGCAACTAGCCATTGTCCGAGCTAATATGGCTGCACGCTATGGTGGGCGGAATATGGAAGTTCAAGATTATCTAGACGAGGCTAAACACTGGTACGATAAAGCCCGTCCCCAAGCCGAATCTATGGCTGTGCAGGTAGAAGAGAAGCGATCGCAGCTAGAAGATAAACTAGGAGAAGCTGGTACATCTCTAGCAAGAAAAGAGCGTCAAATCAAACAAACATTGCGAGAATTACTCTTAACAGCAGCTGATTTGTTCAAAGATAAGGAACCTGCTAAGAAAGAACGGGAAACCATTCACAAATAGAGCAGAGTGTTTCTTCAAAAAACCCCTGATATATATTTATTTTTTCGTAGTGTGCGTTATGCCAAAGGCTAACGCACCTTTTACTATCAACTAAACCCTGAGAGACATCTAATAATATATTCCGTTATTGCGAGTAAAACGAATTAATCCCAGACACTTTGCGATTGCTTCGCTTCACTTACAATGATACTACCGCGAACATTAGCAATGACATCTTATGGAAATGGTATAAGTTAGTTTTAGTAGGAACTAAAATGGTGCATTACAGCTTTAACCATAACGCACCATTTTTAAGGTTTCTGGAAACTAATCTTGCCTATTAGTAAATACCACCTTCTCGATTCAGTTGTTCATCATGCTTGGCAATAACCCAAATTGCATGAATACTACCGGGTAGCCAACCTAGAACCGTGAGCAAGATATTAATAAACAATGTTGGGCCTACGCCAACTGTCAGGAAAACGCCTAAAGGAGGCACTAACAAACCGAGAAGAAAACGAACTAGTTTCATGATTTTACAACTTTGTAATTTTGTTTAGTCACATTTTTTTGAAGATGCCTAATTAGGAAATCCACCTTCGGATATCTTTTTTGGAGTAGATAATTGATAAAAGTAAATATTCTTTCTACTCCTTTTTATATTTATCTAGAAGGTAATTCACCTTGGGGCTTGACATCACCACTGCCAGCTAAAAGATTTCTTTCAACGAAGTAGTTGTTAATGAAAGTGTTAGCAAAAGTTAAAATCACTGGCCCAAGAAGGAAACCAATAATTCCGCGTACTCCGAACCCAGGAACTAGTACTGCTGCTAACCAAAAACACAAACCGTTGACGACGAGCGAAAATGCTCCAAATGATAGAAAGTTAAGTGGTAGAGAGAGAGTAGATAAAACTGGTTTAACTGAACCGTTAATTAGACCAATTACTAAAGCGGCGATTATAGCTGCGGGGAAATTAGCAATATTAACGCCTGGAACAACTAAATCGACAATCAACAGGCTTAAAGCTGTAGCTAGGGCGGTTAATAATGGAGTTAACATTTTTTTGACCTAATCTTTTTTATTTGTAACTTCTTATCTCATCTTTAACTATCTGCCAGACTTTCACCTCTCTTGCAAGATAGAATTTACTTCTGCCATTAGGTCTATTATTGAGAAAACTATAGTAGTTATCATATTCATACATGACAGCACCCCTACTATGATGTCACGTTTTTAAGGGTGCATTAAATTTGTTTGTTTAACGCACCCTAAAAACTTAAGATTAATTTAATGTAACTCAGATTTTCCAGACTCAGGCTGATAGTAAAGGGCTGATTTATACAAGACTTGTTCTTGATGGGTTTCTAAAGTGCAATTAGACAAAGGGTAAGTTACACAAGTTACAACATAACCAGCCTGTATTTCACTTGGACGCAGAAATTTTTGCTCATTTTGATCGACTTCACCACTAATAAGTTTGGCGATACACGCAGAACATTCGCCTTGTTTACACCCAAATGGTAGGCGGATACCAGCTTCTTCTGCCATATCCAAAATATATTGATCGTCTGGTATTGGAATGGTGCGATCTAATCTAAGTGTAGAATTGATGAATCGAACTTGATAAACTGCCATCTGCTGTTTCTAATTATTGTTTAACTGCTTTCATCGACAAACTAATGCGCTTAAGTTTCTCGTTGATTTCTAACACTTGGACTTTGACTACTTGCCCGACTTTAACAACTTTGTTGGGATCGTCTACAAATCTATCAGCAAGTTGGGATATATGCACCAAGCCATCTTGATGTACGCCGATATCAACAAACGCACCGAAGTTGGCGACATTTGTCACGATTCCCTCTAGTTCCATTCCCACCTTTAAATCGCTGATTTCTGTAATTCCTTCTCTGAAGGTGGCATACTTAAACTCAGCCCGTGGATCTCTACCAGGTTTTTCTAGTTCGCTGAGAATGTCGCGCAGTGTAGGTTCGCCGACGCTATCGGTAACGTATTTCTTCAGGTTGGTCTTTTTGAGTTTTTCGGCAATTTCTGTCACCTGATTTAATGGCACATTTAGATCCGATGCGATCGCTTCTACTACAGAATAACTCTCTGGATGCACTGCTGTATTATCTAATGGATTATCACCGCCGCGAATCCGCAGAAAACCCGCCGCTTGTTCAAAAGCTTTTGGCCCCAACTTCGGAACTTTCAAAAGTTGGCGGCGATTTTTAAAGGCTCCATTCTGGTTACGATAGGCGACAATGTTATTGGCAACTGTTGCCGTAATCCCAGAGACGGAAGTGAGAAGTTCTTTGGAGGCGGTGTTTAAATCCACGCCGACATAGTTCACGCAGCTTTCTACAGTGTCATCCAATTTCTTTTTCAACAACTTTTGATCGACATCGTGCTGATATTGTCCCACGCCAATAGATTTAGGATCGATTTTCACCAGTTCCGCCAAGGGGTCTTGCAAACGGCGACCGATGCTAATAGCACCGCGCACGGTAATATCTAAATCGGGAAACTCTTCTAGCGCTACAGTACTTGCAGAATATATAGATGCGCCGGACTCATTCACCATCACCTTCACTGGTTTGCGTTCTATTGTTTGCAATACTTGCGTCACAAACTCCTCTGTCTCACGGGATGCTGTACCGTTACCAATGGCGATTAATTCAATCTTATATTTTTCAATCAGATTTTTGAGTGTTTGTGCAGCTTTCGCGCGTTGTTCAGCCGCTTGGTGAGGGAAAACCGCTTGGTATTCCAAAAATTTTCCTGTTTGGTCGAGGGCTGCAACTTTACACCCAGTTCTAAATCCAGGGTCTATCGCCAAGGTTGGTTTCATTCCAGCCGGTGCAGACAGCAGCAACTCTCGCAGATTAGTTTCAAATGTCTTGATTGATTCTATGTCTGCGTAGATTTTTTTCTCAGAAATCACCTCTCCCATTAGAGAGATTTTCATTAAACGGTTAAATGCATCCTTCAACATCGCCTGATAAAAATCCCGAATTGTCCGAACTTTGGTTTTAATTTCTTTCGATTCCAGATAGTAAAGTACCGTATCTTCATCGAAAGCGATTTCAAAGCTTAAGATTTTTTCCGCTTCACCCCGACACAACGCCAGCATATTATGGGGTGCAATATTTTTTACCCTAATTTGATAGTTCCGGTACATCTCAAATTTGGTTGTCCCTTCCGGATGATCATCTTTGATGCGGGAGACAAATACCCCTTCTTGGAAAAGATAATCGCGGATATATGCCCGTAATTCAGCTTTTTCAGCCACTTCTTCCGCTAAAATATCAGCCGCACCTTTCAACGCCTCTTCTGCGGTTTTGACTCCGGTGGTTTCAGAAATATACTTAGCTGCTTCTTCTTCCAATGAAGCTGTTGCAGCATTTTTGAGATTTAGCGACTTGATGAATTCTGCTAGTGGTTCGAGTCCTTTTTCTCTAGCGATGGTAGCGCGGGTGCGGCGCTTTGGGCGATAGGGTAGATATAAATCCTCAAGTTCGGTTTTTTGTAAGCAGGATGAGATTTTGGCTTTGAGTTCATCTGTCAGTTTACCTTGCTGTGCGATCGCACTTAAAATTACAGATTTTCGTTCTTCCAGTTCTGTTAAATAAGTATATCGATCGGCCAGTTCGCGTAGTTGCACTTCATTCATCTCATCGGTGCGCTCTTTACGATAACGTGCAATAAAAGGAATTGTTGCACCCTCCGCCAAAAGTTCCAGCGCGTTTTGCACCTGATGGGGTTTGAGGTTTATTTCAGTTGCCAGTAGTTGAGGAATGTTCAGCATTAGGTGTCTAAAATGAAAAAATGAAAATGTTACTTCTAAAGGTAATATGCTAGACCCTTATCTTGGCGCAAGGCCAAAATTTGCAGCTAATTTACCAGATGAGCGATCGCAAAAGTGCAATTAGCGACATAGACAAAATTCACATACCCAAGTTTTAAACCCCTATCAATCCAGATATGTAAAGTAAATTTGTATAAGATACTACGCATCAATGCTCAGGTGAAAAAGCGAGAAAACAACCAACCTAGAATTAAGAGTCTGATTTTATACTTGACATACTTGCTCAAAACATTGCTAGACGTACCGCCATTAAGAAAGAGTTATTCAGCAAGCTTTTGGTGCTTCATCTATCGCAAGAATTATTCCGATTAGTGAAATCTCCAATGTTACTTAGATTTGATTTTCTATAATATTTATTTCGAGCGACTGTTGTGCCTAAAATATTATTGGATATAAAATCAACTACACTTCCAAAAACAAGAAACAATCAATTTTGATTTGTTTTATAAACAAAACAACTTTTAACTCAGAGGTTAGAAATATGCCTTTGTTTTTCTTGATACCACTGTGTACTGCTTTAGCCACTGGCTACCTATTTAAAAAGAGTACCGATGAAATTGCATATCTTGCAGGTGTATTTGCAGCTATTAGCTTGATATTAAGCCTGTTATTAGCACCCTGGCAAATTCAGTTTGGATTGTTGATCATTGTCTTAATGATGACCAATAGGCTTTTGCGGGAGAATGAACCCAAATAAACTGAAACTACAGGACAACAACCTAGATAAATTAAATAATGCCAATCACCACTAATTAATTTCTTCTCAACATTAAACTGCTAGAAATTATCAGACAGCTAGCCCGATAATGTATTTAAAGACGGAGATTGGTATTTTATCTATGGTAAATTATTCCCTGTGAGTAAGGGTTTGGGCACTTTAGACTCATTTTTTAAATGCTTATTTACTAAGAAGATAAGCTTGATTTCAAGTCTAGTCCATAAACTGGAGTTTCCTAACTAGAAATTATTCATAAATCTACAGATAATTTATAATTCTTAAGAATCAAAATTTATAATTCTTAAGAATTAAAACTTATAATAGTCAGTATAGAAAATTTGCGACTTTGTAAAGTTCTTGTTTAAGTAGATTTTCAGTAAATGAATTTTTGATGAAGTGTAGCGATAAATATGCAACATACTTTTCTCGTGGTATTCTAGTAAGTAATTATATGTAGTGATAAATTCTGAGGTAAAACTCTAGTTAAAATTACATGTAGTCAAGAAAAACATAAGCAAGCGTAATATTACAATAATGAAAAGACATTTAAAATCTGCTTAAATCAACGTAACATGCAAGTTGTTTACCAAACGTTAGTTTACATTAGCTATTAGTCTCCTCAAATACTCCATTTGGACATTGAGTAAAACTAGAAACTTATAAGGCTCAGTACTGTAGATTGAATTTATCTGTCTGCGATCTCCACAGCCAATCCAACTTCTGTTATTCATTGTGTTCCCATGTCTAAAAAGAGTATGTATGCATACTTTTTTGGAATACAAATTTTTATTAATTGGCTTAGTTCTCAACTGAAGTTAAAAATAGGTATGTGACCCTAGAGAAATTCTATGGTATCTCATAAAATTAATCACCTTTTTTTGGAGAATAATGAAGAACATTTATCAATCTAGTTAATTTAATTGCTTGAGAAAGTTGAGTAGTGTATTCAATCGAATCCTTGAACTTCCCTAGATATGCATCCACTATGATTTAGAAAAGTATAATCCAGTAAATTAATATAGCTTAATCTACTCCGATAATATCTATCGTCAGTAGATAGAATACAGCAACCCTCACACAAGCTGCATAGTATTGACTTATAAACTTTCAGATATTAACTTCGATAGTCATTTTGATATCAGTCACATCAACATAGCTTTCCTATTTTTATTTAATGATGTGGAAGTCGGATTGCACAGAAGTGGGTAAGATATCCGAAAAATTATAAACCTATGTTTGCTGTCATGTTCATAGCTACTATCTCGATTAAGGCAAATGCAATATGAAATATATAGGGCAAATTTCAAACTTTAAAATAATCCCCTACATTATCTTGTTTGTCAGTATCTTATTGAGTATTTCTGGGCAATTGCTGATGAAATATACTATGAGTCATACAGATGAGGGAGTGTTTACTTGGGAATTTATACAAAAGTTAGCATTAGCTGTTAGTGTTTATTGTTTGGGAATAGTAAATTGGATACTGGCTCTACGAACAGTAAAATTGAGTATTGCTTATCCCTTGACTAGTTTAAATTATGTCGGCATATTTTTCGGCTCATCCTACTTTTTTCATGAGTTGATTACACCAACTCGAATTGCAGGAGTTCTCACTATCTTTATGGGGATTCTTTTAGTGGTTATTCCACAGAAAAAGCCTATATAAATTTATTTATAGGAAATTTACTAAATATCTTGAGAAATGAATATTATTACCTGGCTACTTTTAATGATTGTAGTTTTATTCGGAACAACAGCTAACGTATCACTAAAATATGGACTTCACATTTCTAGTCCTACAAAGGGAGCAAGCGCATCTATTCTGAGTCTATTATTATCTCGTTATTTTACGATTTGGTTTATCTGCTATGCATTGATGACCATATTGTGGCTTTATGTATTGCGGACAATTCCTCTGAGTCAAGCATTTCCAGTTCTAGGATTAATGTATGCATTAATACCTATTGCTTCGCACTATCTTTTAAAAGAGCAGGTTATGTTTAGCCAGTGGTTAGGAATTTCCATTATCATAACGGGTGTAATTCTGGTGGTAAACTAATAGCTAAATCAGCAATTATCGATGTTATTAATATTAGAAGACTCTGAATATAAATTTCAAAACTATCCCTATAAAAATATCAATTAAATTTATGAATATAGGTATCATTGGCGGAGGTATAACGGGGCTAGTATTAGCCCAACGTCTTGCAAATCAAGGACATACCGTAACTGTATTCGATAGTAGTAAACAGCTTGGTGGACTTACCACCTATCATGATTATGGGTTATTTACTTGGGATCGCTTTTATCACGTTATCCTGCCTTCTGATACTCATTTAATCAATTTTCTTAGAGATATTGGTCTTGGAGAAAAACTGCGTTGGCATCGAAGTTTAACAGGGTTTTATGACAATCAAAAATTTTATTCTATTAGTAACACTATAGAGTTTTTGCGCTTTCCTCTATTTGGACTTATAGGCAAAATCAGATTAGCTTTTACTCTACTATATGGGTCACGCCTTAATAACTGGCGGCGCTTAGAAAAAATTTTGGTTGAAGATTGGCTATTAAAACTCGGTGGAAAAAATACATACGAAAAGCTTTGGAAACCCTTGCTTCTATCAAAATTAGGAGATAACTATAAGCGAATATCAGCAGTTTTTATTTGGGCTTATATTAAACGACTATTTTCAGCACGTGATTCTTCATTAAATAAAGAACAACTTGGTTATGTTGCAGGCGGTTACAAAACTGTTTTTGACCATATAGAAAAATTAATTTACGCGGCTGGAGGTAATATTCGCACAGGGGTGACAGTAGAATATATAGCACCTCATCCAGAGGGTGGAATGTGGGTCGAATCTCACAGTAAAAAGGAACATTTTGATAAAGTTATTTTTACTGGCCCAGTTAATATTTTGCAACAAGTTGCTGCTAAGGAACTAGTGAAAGTTTCAGATACCCATGAAACAGTAGAATACCTGGGTGTAATTTGCATGGTACTGATTACTCGTAAGGCTTTAATTCCTTATTACGTAGTAAATATCGCCGATAGAAATATCCCTTTTACTGGCGTTATTGGTATGAGCAACCTAGTTTCTTTGCAAGAGACAGCAGGATATCATATTACATTTCTACCAAAATATATCCTTTCCACTGACCCCTTGTTAAAACAGCCAGATGAGGAATTGCGCCAAATGTTTTTCCAGGGTATACGTTTAATGTTCCCGGAACTTAAATCAGATGACATTGTAGCAGCACATATAAATCGAGCTATTAAAGTACAGCCGCTACAAGTTTTAAATTATTCCAGCCTTGTTCCAAAAGTGAGTACCGAAAATGAAGATTTTTTCGTCGTAAATACCTCGCAGTTGGTCAATGATAGCGTCAACAACAACGCAGTTGTGCGGCAGGTCGATGAATTTCTCAAGAAATCAACATTATTGAATTCTTGAAATTTGAGTAATTTTATTTTAAAAATCACACGAGGTCTTTATGAGTCTTTTTGTTCTTTTACCTGCATACAACGAGCAAGAATCAATTCGCCCCTTGTTCAAAAAATTTCAGACATTGCAGCAAATCTCTAATATGGAGATAAAACTAATTCTTGTTGATGATGGTAGTAGTGATGCAACTGCTCAGACTGCTTTAGAAGAAGCTCAATTCCGAGGAATATTACTTAAATTAGTCCAACATCCCAAGAATGCTGGTTTAGGTGAAGCAATTAAAACAGGTTTTACAACTTTCTTAGAAATTTCTAAAGAAGGTGATTTTTTAGCCGCAATGGATTGCGACAACACTCAACCACCAGAACTGTTAATCAAGATGTATGACACTATGATAGCTGGTAGCTATGATATTGCGATCGCATCTAGATACCGCAAAGGCTCTAAAGTCATAGGTTTATCAAAATTTAGAGAAGTAATGAGTTACGGAGCTAGCTGGCTGTTTAGAATTGCCGCCCGTGTACCAGGTGTAAGAGACTATACTTGTGGTTATCGACTATATAACCGTACTTTTCTTAATAAACTGAATATGCATTATGGCGACAATCTATTTACTGAAAGTGGATTTGCTTGCATGATAGATTTGCTGTTAAAAGCCAAAGTACTCAGACCAAAAATCGCAGAAATTCCAATGGTTTTGAGATATGACCAAAAGCCAACCGCCAGCAAAATGAAAATTATGAAAACTATTGCTCGAACATTGAAGCTCCTGTATAAAAATCTATCATCTACAGGGCAAAGTTCCAATTTCGGTCAGACTTTCAATGAGCAAGAAACACTAATAATTCCACTGAAAATGGCAAATCGTAAATAAACCAAAGACTGATAGTTTAAATTAAATTAAGCGTTTCACCAAACAAGATTGCATATTTAGTAGGAGTTAGTCGATAGTTAGAGCCTATCCTGGCTCGTGACTCTCTTCATTAATAAGAGTGTTAGTTAAATATATATAGGTGTATCTCACATTTCACATCGATACTCTCAAGGATGCGTACTTTCAAAATCTCAGCCCGCATTGGCGGGCTTTTTTATTGATAAGTCTTTTAAAGGAGGGTTAGGGAAATCCACACTACCTTTCTACCGACTGTAGCTTTCACTGATTTGTTAGACTAAACACACCAGGATTTTTCAGTCAAATCTCTGAATTACGCCAGCAGACGAGGCTACCCATGCTTACAAGTACGCTACTTCTCTCGAATCAACTTCCCACTTTACAATATTCCTCCACACCAGAGCGTTTCGATGAAACCTGGGAGGCCCCCCTGGCTACTCTCCTGGGATTAGGACGCGCCGCAGGTGCTGACTTTATCGAATTATTTTTAGAGCGTCGCAACTATATTAGTTGTCTTGCAGAAGAGGATTCCATCACTAGTATTTCACCAAGTCTATCTACAGGTGCGGGAGTCAGAGTATTTCGCGGCAAAGCCGATTGCTACGTCAGTACTAATGACCTTTCATTTTCTGGTTTAAAAGCAGCTTTAGAAAAAGGTCTCTCTATCCTGGGATTGCAATTACCTACTGCTAAAGCTTTCATTCCAGAAATTAACCTAGAATTACTGAGAGATTACGCCACGAAAAGAGGTAAAGATGCATGGCTACCAGGGTGTAGTTCTATTCGCGAAATGGGAGAAGTCCTTCTTGATGGGACTACTCACCTGAAGCAAAAAGCTAGCCACGTCCAATCGCGCCGTGCTACCTATTTTCGGGATTGGCAAGAAGTTTTAATTGCCGCCAGTGATGGTACTTTTGCCCGTGATATTCGTCTTACCCAGTCGGTAGGATTTAACCTATTGTGTGCTGATGGTGCTAATCGTACCTCAATTGGCGATCGCGCAGGTAATACTAGCGATGCCAATTTCTTGAGAACTTGGGATTCTCAACAAGCCGCCGAAAAAATCGCAGAATCGGCTGGAAAAATGCTTTACGCCGATTATGTCGAATCTGGTACTTACCCGATTATTATGGCCAATCACTTTGGCGGCGTAATCTTCCACGAAGCCTGTGGACACCTGCTAGAAACAACTCAAATCGAACGCAATACTACTCCCTTTGCTGACAAAAAAGGCGAAAAAATTGCCCACGAAAGCTTAACCGCCTGGGATGAAGGGCGCTCTGAAAACGCTTTTGGGACAATTGATATGGATGACGAAGGTATGCCTGCTCAAAGAACCCTATTAATTGAAAAAGGCATTCTCAAAAACTTCTTAGCCGATAGGACAGGTTCTGCACGCACCGGACACCCTAGAACTGGAAGTGGTCGCCGTCAAAATTATACCTTTGCTGCTGCCAGCCGGATGCGTAATACTTATATTGATTCTGGTGAATATAGCACTGATGATTTATTTGCCTCTGTTGATAAAGGTATTTACTGTAAAAAAATGGGTGGTGGTAGCGTTGGTGCTACAGGTCAATTTAACTTTAGTGTTGATGAAGCTTATTTAATCGAAAATGGCAAAATCACCAAACCGCTAAAGGGAGCAATTTTGATTGGTGAAGCTAAGGAAATTATGAACAAAATTTCTATGTGTTCCCAAGATTTGGAAATTGCACCAGGTTTTTGTGGCTCTGTTAGTGGAAGTATTTACACCACTGTCGGACAACCCCACATCAAAGTTGATTCTATTACCGTTGGTGGACGATAAGAATTTTAGATTTTGGATTTTGGATTTTGGATTTTGAATATTACAATCCAAAATCCAAAATACCCAAGCTCTCGGATTGTTTCGTGGGTTCAATCTCAGAATATAAAATTGTTGAACTATTTTCTCAGTTAGAACTTTACGATACAAATACAAGCAATAATATCCAAAATCTAATTTTCAAAATAGAATCGCTTCCAATCCAAAATCTAAAATCAAAAATTGACTATGCCAAATATCAATGAAATTGCAAATTCTGCCAAGGATAATGCTAATAAACTTGGCATTAAAAAATTCGACATTTATGGCTCAATAGTAGATGATACAAGCGTACAGGTAGACCAAGGTGAGCCAAAACAGGTTAAAGCATCAAATCGCTCTGGTGTTACTGTTCGTGTGTGGAATGAAGAAAATACAATGGGTGTCACCAGCACCACAGATGTAGACCCCAAGGGATTAGAATTAGCTTTGAAAACTGCTTACGAAGCCAGTTTTTTTGGTGTTAAAGAAAATGTTCCTGATTTTAGTCCAGAAGCTACTGTTCCCATTGCAAACAAAGCTCAAGATAAGACACCCCAAGCACCTGTAGCTGAACTCATCGAAAAATTGTTGGTAGCTGAAAAAGAATTACTGGCAGCCCATCCAGCAATTAAAGGTGTACCTTATAATGGGTTATCGCAAAGAGATATTGACAGATTCTATCTCAATAGCGATGGTGCAGTGAGAACTGAATCTCATTCCTTAGCATCAGTTTATCTTTACACTAAAACTGAAGAAGATGAAAAAAAACCACGCAGTGCAGGTGCTTTTAGAATCAACCAAAGTTTAAGTAATTTAGACATCAAGGGTTGCATTAAAGAAACCGCCGATAAAACTATCAGCCACTTGAACTATGAAAAAATCAAGACTGGTAAATATCGAGTTGTATTTTCACCGGAAGCTTTCTTAAGTCTGTTGGGTGCTTTTTCTAATTTATTCAACGCCCAAAGTATTTTGGATAATCAAAGCCTATCCAGTCCTGATGATTTAGGTAAACAGATTGCTTCCCCTCTACTTTCAGTTTATGACGATGCACTGCACCCAGCTAACGTGGGAGCAGAAACTTTTGATGGCGAAGGAACTCCAACTCGTCAGATTTCGTTGATTGAAAATGGTGTTTTAAAAAGCTTTCTTCATAGTGCAGGTACTGCCAAGAGGTTGAATACCCAGCCCACAGGTAATGCCAGTATTGGTGCAAAAGTCAGTGTTAGTCCGAATTTTTATCATGTTTTCACAACAGCAACTCCTCAAGAAGAGTTAAGTTTAGAAACTGCGGAAAATGTGATTTTCATCGATGATTTACAAGCTCTCCATGCTGGAGTTAAATCCTTGCAAGGTTCCTTTTCTCTGCCGTTTGACGGTTGGCTAGTTAATAAGGGTGTCAAGACGAGTATTGAGTCTGCAACTGTGGCTGGCGACTTCTTGGAACTCTTAAAGTCAATTATTTATGTAGAAAAAGAAGCTGAGTTAACGCCAGGGGGAGTTTGTCCGAAAATCTGGGTTAATGAACTGTCAATTACTGGTGAATAAAGCCTGAAAAGTGCAGAGTTAGGAGTTGCATATAACTCTTAACTCATCACTTTAAAATCATGATTCACTATTCGTATTCCCCACCAATGCTAATGGCAGTGTTAAATACGTCAGCGCCGCTTAAATCAATATTAGCCAAAATTGCGCCATTTACGTCACTGTTATATAAACGGGAATTACTTAAATTAACGTTGGTGAGATTAGCGTTATTTAAGATAGTATCGCTGACGAATGCTTTTGTGAGATTAGCAGACTTTAAGTTTGCGCCCGTTAAATCAGCACCTTCTAAATTAGCACCTTCGAGATTAGCTCCCTTTAAATTTGCGTTTCTTAGGTCAACACCTATGAGGTGAGCGCCTTTCAGGTTTGCTCCTGTTAAATTACATCCAGAACATTCTCTAGTTTCCAACAAGCGGCGGACAGGGGCGGAGCTTTCTGCTTTGACGGAAAGGGGAGCAGCTAAAGATAGCGTGCTGAGTAAGGCTGCTGCCGTCAAAAAGATTGCTTTCATATTTACCTCCGACATTTCTAAAAGTCATTAAATTCTTGACTTCTACGATTCCACTGTCCCAAAATTTGAGAACTATGTCCTCATGCGATCGGAGGAACATATAATTTCTATGAGATTAGGTATTCTTCTGAAAGTTAGTCCGATGGGCTTAATTTGAGTTCTATCTTGGTGAACTGTTTCGCATTTAACTTGCATAAGTTGGACGCTCATATTGCCTACCCCACAAGAGTTTGATTTCATTTGATTATGCGACTTAAATGTTTTTCAGCTTATTAAGCCTTGCCGCTACCTAATAAGTACAGCAGAGCCATCCGAACGGCGATACCGCTAGTAACTTGCGATTGAATCAGACTAAATTCTGGGTCATCCATCAATTCAGAACTAATTTCAACACCCCGATTAACTGGGCCTGGATGCAGAACTTTGACATTAGGTTTACAAAGTTGCAGTTTTGTGCGTGTAATGCCAAACAACTGATGATATTCTCGCAAACTTGGCAGCAAATGAGCCGTCATCCGTTCCTTTTGTAAGCGTAGAGTCATCACAAAATCGGCATCTAGTAAAGCTGGTTCTAGTTGCCAATGTAGAAAAAGTTGGGGAGTAGGCGAATAACTTTTGACTCCTAACTCTTCACAGATATATTCAGCAAATAATTTGGGTAAGAGGGTTGGTGGTGCGGCGAGATGCACTTCGGCACCACTGGCGATTAAACTCCAAATATTCGATCGCGCCACGCGAGAATGAAGGATATCTCCAACAATGGCAATCTTTTTTCCTTTTAAAAGTTCGAGTCGGGGACTAGCTGGGTCAATTAACGTACTTATGGTAAATAAATCTAGCAGTGCTTGGGAAGGATGTTCATGTTGACCATCACCAGCATTGAGGACACTAACTCGTACACCTAAACGATCCATTTCAGCTGCGATCGCATTTGGTACTCCTGCCTCTCGATGGCGGACTACCATAATATCAGTTCCCATTGCCAAATAAGTCTTTGCCGTGTCAAGAATTGTCTCTCCCTTAGTCATGGAAGATGTAGCTGCGGCGAAGTTTAGGGTATCTGCACTTAAGCGTTTCGCCGCGAGTTCAAAACTGCTGCGAGTCCGGGTAGAAGATTCAAAAAATAAATTTGCCACCACCTGCCCCTGCAAAGTTGGCACTTTCTTCGTCCGCCGCGATAGTACCTCTTGAAAAGAGGCCGCAGTTTGCAAAACTGTATCGTATTCAGTGGTGGTGAAGTCAGCTAGGGAAAGAATATGATGACGATTCCAGGTAGTAGTAGGCATATTTGGGGGTTGGGGACTGGGGACTGGGGACTGGGGATTGGGGACTAGAGGAGATTGAGGGAAAAATAATCAATGCCCTATGCCCCATGCCCCATGCCCAATCCCCAATGCCCAATCCCTTCAAGTTGGTAAATGGAAAACATTTAAAGCTAGAGAAATTAGGCTGAGGAACGTTAAAAACCCAATTGTATCTAGCATTGTAGTCACTAATGGGCCACTAACTAAAGCAGGGTCAAGTTTCAGCCGTGTCAAACCCATTGGCAGTAAAGTGCCGAGTGTAACAGCCACAATTGTATTAGTTGCCATTACCATACCGGCAATTAAAGCTACCCATCGCTCTTGGGGCCGCGCCCAAATTAAGGAAAGCAGGAACATCGTTGTGGCTAAAGCTACGGCTGTACCTAAACCAGCGAGAAGTTCCTTGCGGAGAATTTTTAAGGTATCTTTGGATGTTACTTCTCCCACTCCCAAGCCGCGAATTGTCACCGTTAATGATTGAATACCGACAGTACCACCAGTGTTAGAAAAAATTGGCATGATTACTGCTAGAACTGGCACTGCGGCAATTACAGATTGAAAAGGCGCGATCGCGCTGGCTGCACCAATATACAATGCCATAATGCCCAACAGCCAAGGCAAGCGGTTGCGGATGGTGAGTAGAGGAGAAGATAAAGCAGCTTCATCACCACTCACACCCGCCAGTTTTTGGATATCTTCTGTGGCTTCCTCTTCCAAAATATCCATGACATCATCAATGGTGACGATGCCCACCAATCGGTCTTCCCGATCGACGACGGGGATAGCGATTAAGTCGTAGCGCTGCATAATTCGCGCCACTTCTTCTTGAGGCGTTTCGGTTCTAACTTTGATGACGCGATCGCTAGAGATATCCTTAATGAAAACATCGGGAAAGGTAAACAGCAATTGGCGCAGTGAGACTACTCTCACCAGCGTCCGGTTGTCATCGGTAACGTAGGCGTAGTAAATCGATTCCTTATCTTCGTCCTGACGGCGGATTTTACTTAGGGCTTCACCGACAGTCAAACCTTGTCGCAACCGAACATATTCGGTTGTCATCACCCGCCCAGCAGTGCCTTCTGGATAGCCGAGAATCGTTGCGGTTGCTTGCCTTTGCTCTGGACTTAGTTCTTGTAATAGCCGTTTGATTACCCCAGCAGGTAGTTCATCAAACAATTCCGCCCGTTCGTCGGGACTCATGGCTTCTACAAGTTGCACTACTTGGACATCATGCAGAGAATTAATTAGTTCTTCCTGCACCTGTGTGGGCAGATATTCAAATACATCAATTGCCTGAGCTTTGTTGAGTAAACGGAATGCGATCGCCCGTTCTTTCTCTGGCAATTGTGTAATGTAATCTCCTACATCCACAGGTTGTAAGCGATTTAAATCCCATTTCAACTGGTTTAAATCGGTTGTATCAGTCAGCAAATCACGAATATCTTGTGTGAGCATGATATATATCTCCTAAGTCTCCCCCGCGCTGGGAGACTGACTCGCCAGATCAGAGGAGGTTGATACTGCCATCTGGTGGACTATTGCCCATAAAATTTCAACAATTCAATATCGATATCTAAATCAAGGCATCGCTAGTCATCATCCTAACCCGGAATAGTACTCTCCGGTAGCTACTGAATACTAGCATTCAGTCTTTGTAATATTTATGACTACTAAATAACTTAATTGCCATCGGATTTTTAAGTAATTTTTGCGTTATTTAAAGTAGATTTTACTATTGCCACTAGCTATGTGTCTTGCTAATCACCAAATTTACTCGTAAACTTTACAGAGTTAAAATATTTACAAAATTAATAAGTAGTATTTGGTATCAAGCAACTTCATGTATAGTCACCTGGACGGCAGAGAATCAGAAATGTTGGCAGATTTCACCTCATAGTCACGCTAAGGTGTTAGAGCGGCGATCGCTTATGCTCTTTGTAAAAGCCGCATTTTCAAATTTGTTGATGATGTAGAGTTTTATCAAAAAAGGCAGAGGGCAGAAAGCAGTATTCCTTGTGCCTCCTACCCTCTGCCTCCAGCATAGCTGCCTTCTTCGATTACCTGCCAATGAGTCAGTAATTCACCTCTGCTCCACATCTTTGGTGGGAGATTAGACTCTCGGTGTAAACCGCAGATGAAACTAGGAAATTCGTCTAGCTCTGCGTGATTTAAGTATTTGATTTTAGGGATTTCTGATTACTGTATGCTTTATAGTTTCATTATCAGAGTAAAGTTCATCATAAACAACTTCTTGGAGTTTCGGTTCAACCACTGTCAAATGTTGCTCTAAAATTGCCAAATTACGAATATTGGACTTATAGAAAGCATCAAACAAATCACCTACAAAAGGCACAGTACCAACGACTGTTTCCAAACCAACATTAAAAATCATTTTGGCTAACTCTTGACGTGGGATGCCGAAGCGGGTAGCTAAAAATATGATGTAAGCTGAAAACCCTGTACTGATTAAATCACCAGCACCTGGAACTAAACCGATAATTGGGTCTATTCCAATGTGAAATCCTGTTAGAGGGATACGTATTGATGTATCCATCAAGCGGCTAAGTTTGCGGATGCGATTTAGAGTAGCAAGGCGTTTGGCAGCGTCCATAATTTACGATTTTACACTAATCTTAAGTTGCACTATTTTTAGTTCTTTGTCTTGTACCGTTAGAAATAACAACTATGAATAAAAATCTTGACCAAAAAGCAAGACGCAAGCCTCTGGCTTTAGACATGGGGATAAATCGGTAGCGGCTTCGGACGCAGTAACAATATATTAGGACTGAGTAGAGGTAATCACATCCGGCATCACCATAAATACATTTGAGATGGGGAACGGGCAGAGTTTTACCCAATATTCTGATTTGATTCTGCTGCCACTCCAGTTTCAAGCAGTGTTGGTAGAGTTCGTTTCCTTGTTCAAGGCTTAAGAAATCGGGGTAGTAAGTGATTGGTAAAACTGGCGTGTATTCAGAGAAAAGTGTGAGTTGTTGCATAATCTTGTTCTCAAAGTTTTTTGAGTTGTGTAAGCGAGAAATAGTATGCTTATAGAAAGCAACTAACCTTCTAATAGGTTGATATAGTCAAGCGAATGCTCATTTTCCCAGCGTTCGCTTTTAACCTTTCATCAATACCCGTGGCTTCTTGGTAGCAAAAGCACCCGCCTGCCTGAGCGTAGCAGTCGGGTTTGGATGGGTGAAAAACTCCTCAATTGCTTTGGTCAATCCAGATGCAACCATTGGGTCATGGCAGGCGTACATCGCCTTCCCAATCGATTCTCACGAGTGATTACCGAAAGTCCTGCTGATGTGGGCTATTGGAGTGATGGGATGTTGGTGAGAAATCTGACGCGAAGATTTATTTTAAGAGCTTTTGTGTTAGAAAAGCTATTGCTTAGGGAAAGCTTAAAGTAAGACTCTGTTTTGAAGACTTTGATTGTAATTCATCAACCGAACGATACAAATTACACAACAAAAGTGGCAACGCATACATGAGTTGAATGAATAGTATAAAAATACTATTTACTGACAAATAATTACTTGTTGCTATAGATGATTTTTCAAACTAAATCTGAGTGTACAACCTTATTAATTATGTTTCTAAACGAGTTTTTAATTAACAGCCCAAATCAATATGACTCAGATATTCTCTAGCTTTGATAATTTTCGGAATTTACAAGCAAGTGATTTCGAGTGGATAGAGTCAATGGCTCAAGCCGAAACCTATCAACCTGGGACAGTTTTAATAAAAGCAGGTAAATTTTCTCCTTTCATCTATCTCTGTTTAAGTGGCAATCTTACAGCCACTTCTACCCAAGCAGATGACAGCAAGCAATTAATGGAGATATCGGCTGGCGAACTGATTGGCGAAACTTCCTTACTAGACGATCGCCCAGATTTATACTCGGTCAGAGTTACTCAAACTGCCCAATTACTAACCATACCCAAACACAATATCGAACACCGTTTGCAAAGCGATCGCGATTTTGCAGCTAGTTTCTATCATTTATTATCGATTAACCTGTCAGAACGGTTGCGGAAATTAACTAATTTGATGGGCAAACAGAACATCAGAGAAGGAGAACCATTACGGAAAGTTCTGGTTGTATTTGCGGTTCTTAACGACAGCGATATCTCTTGGATGGTAGCTAATGGCAGAGCCGAAAAAGCAGCATTGAATACTGTTCTAATTCAACAAAATCGAGAAGTACCAGCCGTTTATCTTTTATTAGAAGGGTTAGTCGGCATTTACTTACAAATCAACAACAATAATGGAGTGCAAGAAAAAGAGATTGCCAAACGGGTTAAAGGCGAGATTTTAGGCGATATGTCGTTTGTTGATGGCGGTACAGCTTCGGTAACTGTCAAAGCCCTAGAAAATGCCTGGATTCTAGCGATATCAAGACAAACCCTAACTGCTAAGTTAAAAGCAGATCGGGCATTTGCCAGTCGTTTTTATCGTTCTATTGCTTTGACTTTATCCAATCGCTGTTTAGATTTATTAGCAAGGAGCAGCACTGCTATGCTCTCATCCGAGACAGTAGAAATGTTGTCTGCCGATATTGAAGTTGAAGACGAACTCGATTTAGATATGTTGGCAGGAACAGCGATCGCAGGTACTCGTTTCGACTGGATGATTAATCAACTCCGCCGCTAACTAGATCAAAACAGATGCTTTTTAATCGAAATAATAAAAAAGAGAGCATTTTCCGCCAAGAATCTTTAGAACGTCTATCCTCACCGGAACGCTTAGATCGGTTAATGCAAGTAGTTAGCCCGAAAGATTGGCTGGCGTTGGTCGCGTTGAATGGTTTAGCAATTGGTGGCGTAATCTGGAGCATAGTTGGTCGCATTCCCATTACCGTTGACGGTCGAGGTATATTTATTCAACCTCGTCAGGTAGTTGAGTTTCAATCATCTATCGCCGGACAAATTCAAGCTTTAAATGTTGCTAGCGGACAATGTGTTAAGAAAAACCAACTCCTGGCAACAATTTATCCGGCTGACTTGCAAAAACAGTTACAGCTAGCGCGTCAACAGTTAACTCAATTGCAAAGACAAGCTCAAGATACCTTGGTTTTATCCAAACAACAGCTAGAAACAGAAAGAAATATCATTACTGCCAATCGCACCAGCTTGCAACAACGTCTCCAAGATATTAGTGCGCTTGCACCGCGACTGAGAGATAAAGAACTAACCGCGATCGCTCAACAGCGTCAAAGTTTAGAACAGCGTCTTCGAGATGCTCAAACTTTAGTACCAGTGATGCAAACAAGACTTAAGCAACGACAAAATTTAGCAGATGCGGGGGGATTATCAAAAGATTCGCTGTTGCAAGCCGAACAAGAGTACGTACAAACACGTCAAAACCTTGCTGATATTCAAGTTCAACTCAAACAACTAGAAGCTCGCAATAGCGAAGTTGAGCGCACTTATTTAGAACAAATCCGTTCTATGAGCGACGTTCAGATTCAGTTAGGAGAACTGAATGCTAAAAGTAAACGCTTGGATCGAGAAAATTTAGAAACTACAAATCAAAGGAATAAAGAAATTGCCACAGTTAACCGAGATATTGCTAGATTGGAGCAGCAAATAAAAGAGAATAGTCAAATCTTAAGTCCCCAAGCTGGATGTATTTTGGAGTTAAATACAACATTGGGGCAAGTGGTTCAACCTGGAACTCGATTAGGAATATTGCGTATAGGTAGCACTCAGGAGTCAGCTAAGGCGATCGCTTATTTTGCGATTAAAGACGGCAAACAAATTCAGCCTGGAATGTCGATTTTGATTACTCCCGATACAGTCCAAAGAGAGCGATTTGGGGGAATTGTCGGAAAAATTACTCACATTTCGCCACTACCAGTAACTCAAGAAGGAACTGTTTCGGTAATTGGCAATCCAGAAGTTGTGAGAAGTTTGATTGGTGAAACTGGCGCGATCGAAGCAACTGCTAATCTTACTAACGATAGCAACACTGTTACTGGTTATAAATGGTCATCTTCTCAAGGGCCAAATTCAAAAATTACTTCGGGAACTACAGCTTCAGTTCGAGTCACCGTCGAACAAAGAGCGCCAATTACTTTTGTACTGCCAATTTTACGAGAATTTACTGGAATCAAATAATTTATATTTTGCTAATCAAATATATTAACGATGAATTTATTTAAGAGATTTAAAAAATCAGATCCAGAAAACACAAATTCTCAAGTTGACAAATTTCAAAATATTCGCTTTAAAACGCCAACTTTGTTGCAGATGGAAGCAGTAGAGTGCGGGGCGGCAGCTTTGGGAATAGTATTAGCTTATTATGGTCGCATCGTTCCTTTAGCAGAACTGCGGGTTAGTTGTGGTGTTTCCCGCGATGGTTCTAAAGCATCAAATGTTTTAAAAGCAGCTAGAAACTACGGGTTACAAGCAAAAGGCTTTAAAAAAGGATTTAAGCAACTGCAACAATTAAAACCACCTTTTATTGTTTTCTGGAACTTCAATCACTTTTTAGTGGTAGAAGGTTTCGGACAAGAACGGGTTTGGTTGAACGATCCAGCTACGGGGCCGCGCAGCGTAAGTCTGCAAGAGTTTGACGAAGCTTATACAGGCGTAGTTTTACTCATGGAACCAGGTGCAGAATTTAAAAAAGGCGGCAGAAAACCAAGTATTATTAATGCGCTTTATAAACGCTTGCGAGGCTCGTTTGATGAACTTTTTTTCTGCATTTTGGCTGGATTTTTTTTAGTTATTCCCGAATTAGCTATTGCTTCCCTCAGCCAAGTTTTTGTTGATAATATTTTGATTGGAAATCGCTTTGGTTGGTTAAAGCCTTTGGTGTTAGGAATGGGAATTGCAGTATTGTTGCAAGCAATATTAACAATTCTGCAAACCCGAAAGCTGCGGTATTTACAAATTAGATTGTCAATTAGCATGACAGGAAATTTTTTATGGCACGTTCTCCGCTTGCCAATTGGTTTTTATGCTCAGAGATTTGCGGGAGAAATTAGCAATCGTGCCGCTCTTAATTATAAGGTAGCGAAAATACTTTCCGGTCAGTTAGCGCGAACGACTATAGATGCAGTGATGTTAGTTTTTTATGCGGCGGTGATGTTAGCTTACGATTGGATGCTAACAGCGATCGGTTTAATAGCAGTAGCAATTAATATTGGGTTTTTGCAATGGGTAGCGCGAAAACGAATTGATACAAATATGCGCCTAAGTGTAGATTATGGCAAAATTGCTGGCGTAGAAATTGGGGCTTTAGAAAGTATTGAAACCATTAAATCAGCAGCATTAGAATCAGATTTTTTTAGTCGCTGGGCAGGATATTATGCTAAAGCTAATAACTCGCAACAAGAATTGCTGCAAACCGATTTAATTTTGGAAGCTTTACCACCCTTATTAACAGCTTTAACTTCCATGCTGTTACTAGTTGTCGGCGGTTTGCGAGTGATAGATGGCTATATCAGTATTGGGATGTTAGTGGCTTTTCAAACTTTAATGACCAGATTGCAGCAACCAGTTAATAGTTTAGTTGGTTTGGGCAGTACAATTCAAGCGATTGATGGGGATTTGAAGCGATTAGATGATGCTTTAGATAACGCGATCGATCCAAATTTAAACTCAGAATTACAGCGCGATCAAACTCCAATTGAATATGCTAAATTTTCAGAACGATGTCGCTTGCAAGGATATGTCGAACTGCAAAATATTACCTTTGGTTACAGTCGGATAGAAGAACCATTAATTCAAAACTTTAGCTGTCAACTCAAACCAGGGCAAAGAGTAGCATTTGTAGGTACTAGCGGTTCGGGTAAATCTACTCTTTCTAAAATTGTTACGGGACTGTACGAACTTTGGGAAGGAGAAATCTTATTTGATGGCATTCCTCGACAACAAATTCCCCGTGCAGTATTAGCTAATTCCCTCTCAATGGTGGAACAGGATATTTTTCTATTTAGCGGTACAGTACGAGATAATTTGACGCTGTGGGATGAAACAATTCCTAATTCCCAATTATTAAAAGCCTGTCAAGATGCCGCTATTTTAGATGTAGTAATGGCAATTCCTGGGGGTTTAGATGGCAAATTATTGCAAGGAGGTGCTAATTTAAGCGGAGGTCAGCGTCAACGGTTAGAAATTGCCCGTTCTCTAGTTAATAATCCGGCAATTTTAGTGATGGATGAAGCAACCAGCGCTTTAGATGCAGAGACAGAAAAAATTATCGATCGCCACATTCGACGGCGAGGTTGTACTTGCATTATTATCGCTCACCGTTTGAGTACAATTCGGGATTGCGATGAGATTATTGTTTTAGAACGAGGGAAAGTAGTGCAAAGAGGGACTCACGAAGAAATGAAAGATATTGATGGTGCTTATGCTCGATTAATTAAAGCTGAATAAAAAGTATCAATAACTTGTGTAAATATTTTTATACTTCAAACAAAAATAAAAAATATGAATATAATGAAAAGCGTTGAAGAAGAATTCAGAAATCAGAATTCAGGAGTCAGAATCAATCAGTCGGCGATTTCAACCCGCGACTGATTGAAGACTACCAAATCGTAGATTTGGAGTTCTTGTTTTAAACCCGTTTATTCATCCGCCAGTCGCACAGAATTCAATTCTGAATTCTGGCTCCTGACTCCTGAATTCTGTTTGATAAAATCACCTTTCTAGAGGGAGAGATACAATGAGTCTAGCAGCTTGTACAGAATTTTTAGACAAAATCAATAGCGATGCCACTTTGCAACAAGAAGCAATTACCGCCTTAGAAGATAAAGAGCAGATTGAAGAAGCAGCTAATGCTTTTGTATTGCTCGGAGCAAAGCATGGATATGAATTTACCGCCGCCGAAGCTACCCAAAAGTATCAAGAAATTACTGCTGAGGGAGAAGGGGAACTTGATGAGGCGGCATTGGAACAGGTAGCGGGCGGGATACGCTGGCGAAGAGCAAATGAGGGACTTTGAAGAAGAATTCAGAAGTCAGAATTCAGGAGTCAGAATCAAGACGCTCGTTCGCCCTTGGCGTGCCGCAGGCAAGACTCGCTAACGCTGTGCTGTCAGTCGGGGATTCAGACCCGCGACTGATTGTTTTGCACCAATTCGTAGATTTAGTGGAGGTCTTAAACCCAGTTATTCATCCGCCAGTCTGACTTAAATTCATACTGAATTCTGACGACTGACTCCTGAATTCTATCTTGATAAATAGTCTTCTTTTAGTATTTGCTACTTAGACAGGGAAGAAGCGGAAAAACCAACAATTAACTTGTTTCTCCAGTGAAGCTTTTTACTTGTTGGTTTCTTTTTCTCTCGCACTTTTGAGCGCATCCTTTGGAACTCTTGCCGAACTTTTATAAAGTCAGGCTTTTTTTATTAACTAAATATAAGTGTTAGCCAAGGCTAATAACACTCACCACACCTACTCGCCAATAATCCTTACCAAAAAAAGCTAGTGAAGGAAATTGTTAATATGAATTCATGCCAACAGAGCGATTTAGATTTAGTTAAACAATACACCTCTGAAGAACTAATTTCTTCAGAAGCTTGGCAAAAAATTCAACAGTTAGTTCCTAAGTTACCGCCATTTTCTCAATTTATTTTAGAGTGCCGTTTAGTGGCTGATAATCCTCAAGTAGATTTTTCTACGTATATGCAACAGAAATTACCTGTTTGCACAGACATTTTTAAACACCCGCTTTGGCAACGCATTCAAAACTTCTACCAACAATGGTTAAATCCAACTTCTCCATTACAGGATATTTTAGTAGCTGGCCCAGAGTTTGACCTTGAGGACGTTTTACCAGATCCGCCTATTCCTAGTTTTTTTTTGGCTTATACAAAGAATTGACTCAAGAATTTCAGGATAGAAGCGGCAACATAACTGAACAGGTAACGCAAAAAGGACTTGATAATGCTAAAGAAATTCTGACTCAAGTTTGGGGATTAGTGAAACAAGAAAATATACCCCCTGCTGTCGAGCGAAAACTCGAACAATGCTTCGATTTGATGCCTGCGAATACTGACATAAATTTAGTTGGCATGATGTTTGCTCGTCCCGTGCAAACTACCAGACTTCAGTTAGCAGGATTTACCAAAGAACAAACTATTCCCTATTTAGAAAAGATTGGTTGGCAAGGAGAATCAGACCGTTTAGCCGAAATGATGGCGATCGTTCCTGCTAATTTTAGCTCTTTCATACTCACTTTTGATGTAGACGAGCAAGTATATCCGAGAATTGGGTTAAAGTACTTTACTCGCTGCACCACTAAAGACGCTCTGCCTTGGCAGGAATTTTTAGAAATCTTAGTGAGACATCAGTTATGCAGTCCAGAAAAAGGGGAGGCATTACGAAAGTGGCCTGGTTATACGCAAATCAAAGGAAATTCGCCAAGTTTCTTCCAGATAATAGAGAATGCTGCGGCGCTCCGAGAAAATCGACTGCTCAACGTCATGGAGAGAAATTTCGGTCAA
>NZ_JAVRCP020000024.1:0-102194 GCF_034530675.2 Nostoc sp. DedVER02 | reverse complement strand
AGACGCGATAAATCGCCGTCTCTACAATAATCAGTCCTTTGTAGAGACGGCGATTTATCGCGTCTCTTACCTTAACCTACCTGCAACGAAATTTAAATCTGGAAACGAGATTTATAAAAATTTTGGCGATCGCTATTCCCACACATCTATATAATAAGGAAACAGTCACGATGAGCGATAACTATATTTTGAAACGTATATCTGCATACAGACAGCAAATCCTAAAAGAAAATAAAGAAACCCGTCTTTCGCCCAACCAAATAATAGGATACTAATAGTAGTAGCATATACAAAAAATGCATTTGTAGCTTCATCTAAATCATGTTTGAGTGCATCTGAGTACAACTTAATATATTGCAAAATATCTTGACGAAATCTTAGCAAAGGCTTACGGGTAAAGTTTCTTGTAGCGTGAACAGAAATTCTTAACCCTCGTCCTAAAAATACTAGTACCCCTATCGTTAAATACTAGCGCCCCTAACCCCAGACAAATTTTAACGTTATGTTAAGTCGGGATTTTGGCGTTTGAGTACAACTGTAATCAATCCAATAAATCCAATCAGCATTGGGTTTGCTATCGAGTTAGAAGTCACCTGATATAAGCATAAAAATAGCAGATGAATCTTTTACCAGATAGACATTACCGATGCAACAGTCTTTAGACAGTATTAGCGATCCCCCCAGTACCAAAATGCAGGATTCTGCACATAGATCCATGCTGAAAAATTTACTCTCTGGCGTTTTTTTTGAGCCATTATTGAGTGATTTTCGCATTATTTTTGAGCGCGATCCCGCAGCACGGAATTGGCTAGAGGTGGTGTTTTGCTACCCTGGATTGCACGCACTCTGTTTGCATCGTCTTGCTCACTGGTTACATGGTCGAGGAGTGGGTTTTATCCCCCGTTTCATTTCCCACTTGGGGAGATTTTTGACGGGAATTGAAATTCACCCAGGTGCAGAGATTGGCCAGGGCGTGTTTATCGACCACGGAATGGGTGTAGTGATTGGCGAAACTGCGATCGTGGGCGACTTTACACTGATTTACCAGGGCGTTACCCTTGGCGGAACTGGTAAAGAAACTGGTAAGCGTCATCCCACGGTAGGCAAAAATGCAGTGATCGGGGCGGGTGCAAAAGTTTTGGGTAATCTGCAAATTGGCGATCGCGTCCGCATTGGTGCAGGTTCCATTGTCTTACGGAATATCCCCAGCGATTGCACTGTTGTAGGAATTCCCGGCCGAATTATTTCCCGAAATGAAAACGCCAGCCTTTCTCCTTTAGAACATGGAAAGCTCCCCGATATGGAAGCAACCGTGATTCGTTCTTTGCTCTCGCGCGTTGAAGAACTCGAAAAACAACTGCAAGCTTTAGGCGTTAAGAGTCATTAGTCATCAGTCATTAGCAAAGGACAAAAGACAACTGACAAATGACAAAGGACAAAGGACAAATGACAAATCATATTTTGCAGATTCCTCTGAGCGATCGCTGGCGAATCTATCACCGACTGCAAGAGTTAAAAATTCAGAGCTGCTGTTCCCCCGATGGTTCTTTACGAGTGCAAGTGAACAATCTGCTAGAAGCGATTCTAATTCGCAGTACAGTTATGCAACTTCTTGGTTCTCGTCAAGAATTATTAGAGTGGCTAGAGCGTTGCTGGCATTACAGCGATTAATCGCGTCTATTAATCTTGAATTCATGACGAAATTGCTGCACTTTATCCTTTTTGTTCATAGATGCACAAAGCTCAAATAGGTTTAGAGTTTGAAGCTACTGTATGCTTGCAGAATTTATTGCAGACTGAGATGGATTAGATGGAATTTAGATTTTATTTGTTCTATTAAATCTAAAACTTCCCTGACAAATAGCAACAATTAAAAAGGCGAAATTCCTAAATATAAATTGGAATTTCTAATTTTTAAGTTTTTCCCAAATTAGAAATTGAAAGTTCAACCATTTATGGCGACTCGGAATAGAGATATAAGACTCCTCACTTTTTTGCACAACGAACTTGAACTTTCAAATGCCGATATTGCTGTAGCTCTGCGACACCGTGAATTAGAAAATGGGCCACTACCGATGCTCCTCTGGCAGTATGGTTTAGTTGATTTGGAACAGTTAGGAAAGATTTTTGACTGGCTAGCAGAACACAGTTAGCGAATTTGTATCCTGTAGCTTCCAGTCCCATTACCTGCCGAAAGTACACACCAATGCTCTAAAAAATCTGAGGTTACTAAGATGATTACATCCTTAATTGCCGGTTTCTGTGTTTTACTTTGTTCAGGGTTTGCTAATAGTTATATTAGTTCATTGCTACTCGAAGAGGTTTCAACTGACATCGGTAAAAACGATTTGTAATTTATACATTGTTTTAGTTCCCTGTCATACAGATGCGATGCTGCTAATAAGTCAATAATTAAGGATCATGTATCCTACATTATGAATTGTGATATTTTTAGCATTTGCCATCGCTGGGGATTGTAGAGAGAAAGGATATTAAGAATACTTCCAAGAGAGGGATATTTGCAATGAATCAAATCATAATTAATGACACTACACTACGTGATGGTGAACAAGCGGCAGGTGTTGCTTTTACCCTAGAAGAAAAGGTTGCGATCGCTAAGTTTCTCGATTCTATTGGTATTCCTGAATTAGAAGTGGGTATACCAGCAATGGGTGACGAAGAAACCCGGGCGATCGCCGCAATTTCTGATTTGGGTTTACAAGCAAAGCTCCTCGGCTGGAACCGCGCTGTCATCTCAGATATTAAGGCTTCTATTGCTTGCGGACTGAACCGGGTGCATATCGCCATTCCCGTCTCTGGTATTCAAATCGCCGCTAAATTCCACGGCCAATGGCGAGTAAGTTTGCAAAAACTCAAAGACTGTATCAGCTTCGCCGTTGATCAAGGTCTTTGGGTAGCAGTCGGCGGAGAAGATTCTTCCAGGGCTGACGAAAACTTCCTTTTAGATGTAGCGCTTTATGCCCAAGAATGGGGTGCATCCCGGTTCCGCTTCTGCGACACCGTAGGAGTTCTCGACCCTTTCACCACCTACAACAAGGTTAAACGGCTGGTTTCAGCTTTGATGATTCCTCTAGAAATCCACACCCACAATGATTTTGGTCTGGCAACAGCCAACGCCCTTGCGGGTATCAAAGCCGGAGCCTTATCAGTGAATACCACAGTCAACGGATTGGGTGAAAGGGCGGGAAATGCAGCTTTAGAAGAAGTTGTCATGGCGATCAAACGCATCTATGGCGTTGATTTAGGCATTGACACACCCGGCTTGCTGGAACTATCTCAACTAGTTGCAGCCGCATCAGGAGCTAGCGTACCACCTTGGAAAGCGATCGTTGGCGAAAATACCTTTGCTCACGAATCTGGCATCCATGCTCACGGGGTATTACAGAATCCCATTACCTACGAACCATTTGCCCCCGAAGAGGTGGGTTGGGAACGGCGTTTAGTATTAGGTAAACATTCTGGACGGCATTTGGTTTCAAACTTGCTAGAACAGCATGGAATTTTCTTGAACTCCCAAGAAACCCAATCTGTTTTAGACGCAGTGCGCCATCAATCGGTACAGAAAAAACGCAGCCTGACGACAGAAGAACTATTGAATTTGGTCAGAGAACAGAGGTACTCTCATGCAACGCGATGAATTAGAGCTAAACTTGCCACCTGCTTTTGAAATTGGTGAAAAAGTCAGAGTTCGGAAACTGCTCAAGAACGATGGTACTTTTCCTGGTAAAGAAGTCGGGCAAGTTTTAGTCAACAAAGGAGATATCGGCTACATAGCCAGTATAGGAACATATTTGCAGACTTCCTATATATATGCTGTGCATTTCTTGGAAACAGGATTCGTCGTCGGCTGTAAGAAAAAAGAACTAGAATCTGTTGAGGAATCTCATGAAAGTAATGCTACGCATGAATGATGCCGGTACTTTAGTAGTCTACGTTGCTAAAAAAGACCTTGAAGAAGAAGTAGTCAAACAAACCGATGGAAATGATGGCAAAGTTCTCACCTTAGCAAATGGTTGGGAATTAGAATTTCGTGATTTGCCAGACACAGCAAATTTACCTCAAACAGTAGAAGCTAAACGCCTCGCGTAATGGCAGTTAGGAGTTAGAAGTTAGGAGTAATGAATTTTAACTTCTAACTCTTAACTAATGACAAATGACAAATGACAAATGACTAGTTACTAACTTTTTATCAATCATGGGTGACAAACATTTGACGTTATCAGAATTGAATCTTGAGGGACAGTTACTAGGTTTTGTTGGTGGTGAATCAGGAAAATATAAATACTTGCAATTGGCAATTCCATCTGGAAATGTGGAAATTAAATTGTCTAAAGAGTTGCGCCGTTCTTTAAGTTCATCCTTAGTTCCTGGTCAGCAAGTTCGCATCTGTGGTTATAGTAAGATAGATTCGCGTACAAGTGAAATTAAAATTAAAGCTTATCAGGTGACACCAATTAATGGGTGTCAAAATCAATGTTTACCGCCTGAAACAAAACCGAGGATTATGGTATGTCAAAAGGGCGGTTGTCTCAAACGTGGTGGTAAAGGGTTATTATCAGAGTTAGAAAAAACTTTGTGCGATCGCGGTTTGTTAGACAAAGTTAGTATTGAACATACCAGTTGCCAAAAATGCTGTAACAGCGCTCCCAACTGTGTTTTACACCTTGGTAAAAAGAAATACAAGAATATTCATCCTGACGCGATCGCATCTTTGCTAGAAAGTCACTTAACTCAATAGTAGTAACCTTCTCTAGCTATTCTTAAAAAAATACACAACTTTGTAGGGGTAAAATTTTTACCCCTATTTGTTGTAAGTATCATGCAGTAATCTTGTCAAACTGCGATCGGCTAAGTTATAACTGCTGCACTGCTAGTAATAGCCTCCCCAGGCGAATAGAATTCGCGGCTATACGAGACTTTGCCAAACGACCTGGGTTTCAAATTCCTAGAATCCGTGTAGGCGGACTTTCCACCAATATCTTAAATAGCTAAAAATCCATGTCTTTGTTTAGCAATTTACTCAACCTACATTCAGGAAGCAAGCCACGTGAAGATTTTTTTACTGAAATTGTTGCTTATTTTTTGTCTCTGAATAATGATATTTTACTTTGTTGGCTAAAACATCACTCAATCATTAGTGATGAAAATTATTCCAGCATCAATATTTCAACCCAACAAAAACATAAAGGACTTGAAAGGCATACTGAAGATAGTAGATTGGACATTGTAGTTGAACTTTCAACTGGTTTAAATACAGATGTTATCTTTATTGAATCAAAAATTGGTTCTCGTGATGGCAAAAATGCGTTAGAAAAATATGCTGATATTTTGAGTAAATTACCAAATATTAGACATCGAATTTTAATTTATATTACCCGTGATTATGATCCAAAAAAAATCAAAACTCCAGCATTTAATTTAGAGCCAAAGATAAGTTTTTATCAATTGAGGTGGCATCAATTTTATGTCTGCTTACAACAACATGCGACTGATATATTAGCCCAAGAAATATTAATTTTTATGAGAAAAAATGGAATGTCTCACATAAATCAATTTTCATCAGTTGACTTATTGACAATGGTGAATTTTAACAAAACTCTCAATCTCATGGAAGCAACTCTGAGTGATGAAATTAAAGATAAATTTGCTGAAAATTTTGGAAGTGTGACCAGGAGACAAACAACGAGTTTGACTCAATTTAGAGAAAAAAGTAGATATATTATCTATACCCACTTTTCTGGCTGGAATATTTGGTGCGGTCTTGGATACTTTAATTTAAATCCAGAGATTTTAACTGACTATCCATCCCTGGGTATAGTGTTGGAAGTATCACCTAGTTTTGTAAACAGACAGCAAATTATTGAATCTATGCGAAAAGTTATTAATGAGCAACCCATTATATGGGGTCATTCTAATTTATATAAGTCTCAAGAATGGTCAAGTATATTTTATCGTAAAAGTTTACAATATTTTTTATCTACAGAAGACCATTTATTTGCTATCAAAAGCTTTTTTTTAGAATCGATTTATGAGCTAAAAAAGATTCAAAATAGCTATTTCGACTTTCCCTGGAAGGGTGTAAGTATAGAAACAGTTACAGAAGCTGATAAAGAAGACCTAGACACCTCAGCATCCTCCACCACATAACATTAATCAGTTACAGCTATATTAAGATAAAAATAACTCTGCATTCTGGTAGTTGTTATGAGCCTTACTACTGCTAAACGCTTTACTATAGCTGAATATCACCGTCTAGCTGAACTCGGCTTCTTTGAGGAGAATGACCGAGTTGAGCTAATTAAGGGTGAAATAATCCAGATGGCAGCAAAAGGTACACCGCACTCTGTTTGCAGCACCCGCTTATATCGGGAGTTGTTCAAGCTGGTTGTAGAAAAAGCGATTCTTCGAGGACAAGAACCAATTATTATACCTGATGACAGCGAACCAGAACCCGATCTAGTCATTGTGCGAAATCGTCCTGATGACTATTTAGAAGCTCATCCTAGCCCGTCTGATGTATTGTTGGTAATTGAAATTTCTAATTCAACTTTGAAATATGACCAAGATGTAAAATTATCGGTTTATGCAGAAGCTGGTATTTCCGACTATTGGATATTTAATTTAGTAGATAACTACCTAGAATCTTACAGCGAACCTTATAAAGATTTACAAGGTAAATATGGTTATCGCCGCAAGTTAATTTTTTTGCAAAATGAATCAGTTAGTCTGCCATATTTTCCTGATTTAGTTTTGGATTTATCTAAAGTATTTCCAGGTTAATATATGAGAGGTGATGTCTAATGACAAGCCACTGTGGGTATAAGGGTATAGCTTCTATCTGCTGGAGACTTCCCAAGGATTAATAATAGAAATACCACACCCTTCAAAGTCAGAAAAGTTTCGTGTTGCTATGGTTGCTGCATGGGTATAACAAATAGCTGCAATTTGAGCATCGGCTTGGGAAATAGGAGTACCGTTGTGTCGTCTTTGAGATGCAATATTAGCAAAAGCTACAGCAGCAGCTTGATCAAAAGTAAGAACACGAACTATTTCAGACTTTTTAGGCTTCATTAATTCTGATAAAACGTTTGTATCGAAAATAATCATTCTTCCAATGTTGATAGCCTCCGAATAGGTTCTCTAGGAATTTCTGGTAATTCAAAGTCTCCCAACTCAGCAAAACGCTGCTCAAGCATAGTAGCTAAATTTAAGGGATGTTCCTGATTTTCTGCTAGAGCCAGACGAAGAATTTCTCTAGCTTCTTCTTCGAGAGAACGACCATTTTTTTCGGCTCGTTTTTGTAAACGAGATTTGATGTCATCATCAATATTAGATATAGTAATATTGTTCAAAATGAATTAATAAGATATTTATGTCAATTTCGATTATAGCGTGTGTACACGCTATTATCAGTCATAATTGCTCTTTTCCGCTGATACTGGTATCCTCTTAATGTGAACTCAGCGGACGTTAATTCATAGATTTTGACTATAAATTGTCATGCTAGACTACAACACACCTGAGTATCTTCCTTCCTCAGAAGAGTTACCTTGCTCCGACGATACCCCTGTGGATAATGAACTACAAAACCTGATTCCTAACTTATTAAAAGCAATCTTGGCCTTAATTTGGCAAGACCGATGGGACTGGTTTTTTGGTGTTGATATGGGCATTTATGACCGCACAGGTCAAATTCGCCGAACTCCGATAATTCCTGATGGTTTCCTAAGCATAGGAGTCCCACGGCGCAAAAATGATCCCAAGGGACGTTTAAGCTATGTTTTGTTAGAAGAAAACAACGTTTCTCCTACATTGGTATTGGAAGTTGTTTCCCAAACCTATGGGGGAGAATACGATAAAAAAATGGCTGCTTATACTCAATTAGGTATCTTGTATTATGTTATTTACAACCCTGATTATTATCAGCGTGACAAACATCAAGCTTTTGAAGTTTATCGCTTAGAAAATGGAGAATATGTGCGCCTAATTGGTGAGCCTGCATGGATGCCAGAAATAGGCTTAGGAATTGCTAGAGGTATAGGTATCCATGAAGGATGGCAGCGTGAGTGGCTATACTGGTTTGATGAACAAGGTAATAGATTTCCCACTCCAGAAGAACTTGCAGAACAAGCAAGCATTCGTGCAGAACAAGCAAGTATTCGTGCAGAACAGGAACGACAGCAAAAAGAATTAGCTGAACAACTTTTGCAGCGTTACCGGGAACGTTTTGGTGAATTGTCTGATTAATTCTTGGTTATAAGATTTTATTGAACAGCAGTTGAGGTTTGCTGTTTAAAGCATATTTTATCGTAGTAGCCTATTCAGACTACTAAAGATTATTGTTCGATTTAATGTTTCATTAAAAGGCTTAAGTTTTGCGAATCTCTTTAGAAATTAAATCAATCCTTCTAATGCGTGTTGCAAATCATTAGTTACATCAGCAACAGCTTGTCTAGCAGATAAACGATTTTCTTTATACGCTGGGAAACGCTCAGAAATAGATATGGGTTTGCCAATAGTTATTTTTACCTTTTGCTTACCCAATTGTGGACGCTGTACACCTTTATCGCCTTTGATTTTAGCAATCATTTGCCATAAAATTAAAGTCGTCTCAGCAAACCTTTCTACCGTCGGTTTTTCACGAATATAATTACCAGAAACCGCCACAAAACTTTCTACTAAACGCATGTGCCACATCCGCGCATTCGCTTCTTCGGCTACGCGATCGCCTAAAGCTTTCTCGACAGCAGATACTCCTTTTACATCCTTAAAATCTTCTCTAAATATATAATTCCACCCAGCTTGTTCTACGCGCCGACATCGGTCGCTCAAAGTACCTTTTGACTGCAAATCAAAATACTGTTCTGATATTAATAGCGCCGCATTCAATAAAGCTTGCAAACGAACTGCTAACGCTTCATTTCTATCTTCAATTTCTCCTACTACTGTTTTGATATCTGCCAGTTTTAGATGATAAAACCGGGTGTAAAATTTTTCCATCAGCGACAGTAAATGTTCTGCCAAGGTTAATAATCGGGGATAAAGCGATTCTATAGAAGCATTTTCTGACGAATTCACAGGTAAACCACTAGCCGCTTCCAATTCACTTAAAAGATTTGCGATCGCACCCCAAGGAGCATCAACGTAACTATATTTAATCCCAACTGGTACAATTAAAACCTGTTCGGGGCGTTCAGCTTTGTGCAAGTCTTCAGCACACCAAAAGCCTAACTGGGCAATACCGGGTTCCAGGGGACTGATATTCTCCGATAAACCATTGGTTGCACCCTCTGGCGCAGCCGCCATCGGAAATTTCCCATTGGCAAACAAGTCACGCGCCGAACGTAACCCCGTCCAGTCAGCCTTACCTCGCTGAATCGGAGTCCCACCTAAACGAGAAGCAATCCAGCCAACGTGGGAACCTGCCCAGAGAGGAATACCGCGATCGTAGATAAAATGAGCGTGAATCGGAAGTTGTAGTGTTGTGTTCTGCGATCGCGCTATCTTTGGTACAAGTTGAGACAACAAGTAAGTCAAACAAAATGGATCGTCTGTTTTCGGATGGCGAAATGCCAGCATAAAACGGATCTTACCCTCCTGAAACTGGCGATAGAGATCCACCAGAACCTCTACGTTGTCTGCTTCAATTTGGGTTATAGATGTTTGCCAGTTTATCCAACTGGGTAGCAACAGATGGACAACTCGTAGAAATAAGGGGTTAAACGCTGGAGGAATAAATTCTAAGGGTGCTTGTGCTTGATAAATTACATCTGCCAAGGTAGTTTCTCCTAAAGATGCCCTGATTATAATCGCCTGATGATTATTTCTTTTAAGATATCCTAATGGCTGTAATATGCCCTGAGTAATGAAGTAACGTTAAAATCTGCCTTATTGTGCCAAGCACAGCACATCACAAAGGTTGGAAAACTAAGATACCTTCTTAGTCTTAGCAGGTTATTTAATACTGACTTTTCACCCCTAAAACTTACGCACACTCTACGGTTTCTTCTCTACGAAACGTTACACGAACGATAAATTAATCTTTTTGGCGATTTTTGCGTAAGTCCTAACGGTATCGGAAAACCTTTCTCTATATCTCTCCTTTTAGGCTACGGTATACACACAAGTCTTTTAGAGTTGCAATGCGATTGTTTCGAGTGACAATGCCATTGTTTCGGGTGACAATGCCATTGTTTTGGCTGACAATGCCATTGTTTTGGCTGACAATGCGATTGTTTTGGCTGACAATGCCATTGTTTTGGCTGACAATGCGATTGTTTTGGCTGACAATGCCATTGTTTCGGGCGACAATGCCATTGTTTCGGGTAACAATGCGATTGTGATGTGAAAAGTACTTAGGCAGACTTATAGAGTATTTTCTCCTGCAATTGAAAATTTAGGTAGATAGTGGAGGGAGGTTTAGCAGCACTTGCAAATCTTAATAGCAAGAAAGACTCAAGCTAAATTTTGGCAATACATTTTCACCCGATAATTGTGCGGGTAGAATTTGCATTTCCGTATCTTGTTTTTGGCGATAAATTTCTATTTGCTGCTGTTGGGGGTTAATTAACCATGCCAATTGCACCCCTGCATCCATATATTCCTGCATTTTGGAACGCAACATTTCCAAATCATCTGTTGCTGACCTTAATTCAATGACAAAATCAGGTGCAATGGGGGGAAATTTGCGTCTTTGTTCAGGTGTAAGTGCTTCCCAACGTTCTCGTTGAATCCAAGCGGCATCTTGGGAACGGTCAGCACCATTGGGTAATTTGAATATAGTAGAAGAACTGAAAGTGTAACCAAGGCCAGTTTGCCGATTCCAGATTCCCAAATCAATAATTAAATCTGCTTCTCGATTGCCGCTTTCGCCTCCAACGGGGGAAATGATGATTAATTCTCCCTGGGCAGTGCGTTCAAATTTCAATTCCCGGTTATTTTGACATAAGTGATAAAATTGTTCGTCACTCAGGTGAACGGTGTCTAGTTTTAATGTCAAATGACTCATAACCTAGACCTAGATTAAAGGGAACTGGGGACTGGGGATTAGAGATTGGGTGCTAAATAGAAAAATTATGGTGGGGGAAGAATGCCGCAACCTAGTTAAATAGTTGCAGAAATTATATCATGCTATGTCTTAACGGCTGTATGATGCCGATCGCGCTTGCTCTGGGCGCACCAAAAACTAGAATACCTTCTTAGTCAACGCAGGCAAACGAGAGTTTGTATGGCTGCGATTTCTAATCGCCAAGTAGTTTATAAACAAATTAGAGATTCTGGAAAGGGAATAAACGATGCGACTTTCACAAATGTTATTCGTTACACTGCGGGATGATCCGGCTGATGCTGAGATTCCTAGCCATAAATTATTACTCCGTGCAGGCTACATTCGTCGCATCGGTAGCGGTCTTTATGCTTATTTGCCTTTAATGTGGCGGGTACTGCAAAAAGTTTCCCAAATTGTGCGGGAAGAAATGAACGCTACAGGCGCACAAGAATGTCTCCTACCACAATTACAACCTGCTGAATTATGGAAGGAATCAGGACGCTGGGATACTTACACCAAAGCTGAGGGAATTATGTTTTCCCTAATTGACCGCCGCGAGCAACAATTAGGATTAGGCCCAACTCATGAGGAAGTCATTACAGCGATCGCTCGTGATATGATTCGCTCGTATCGCCAACTACCCCTACATCTCTACCAAATTCAAACCAAGTTCCGCGACGAAATTCGCCCCCGCTTTGGTTTGATGCGCGGACGAGAATTTATCATGAAAGACGGCTACTCCTTTCATGCTGATGAAGCCAGCCTCAAAGAAACTTACCAGGATATGTATAAAGCCTACAGCAATATGTTGCGGCGTTCTGGTTTAGCTTTTCGGGCAGTGGAAGCTGATTCTGGTGCAATTGGTGGTTCTGGTTCCACAGAATTTATGATTTTAGCGGAAGCTGGTGAAGATGAAGTTCTTTACACTGAGGATGGTAAATACGCCGCTAACGTAGAAAAGGCTATTTCTTTACCAATTGATGCGGAAACCTCACGGTTTACAACCTACGAAAAACGGGATACACCTGGAACAGAAACGATTGAAAAGGTTTGTCAACTCCTCAACTGTTCTCCCACTCAATTGGTGAAAAATGTTCTTTATCAGACAGTTTATGATAACGGTATAACGGTGTTAGTTCTGGTAAGCATCCGAGGCGATCAGGAAGTTAATGAAGTCAAATTGCAAAATGAATTGACCAAATTAGCTTCTGAGTATGGTGCTAAAACTATTATTAGTTTGAATGTACCAAATGTAGAAGCCCAGCAAACATGGACAGCGAAATCTCTACCTTTAGGCTACATCGCGCCAGATATTGGAGACGAGTATATTACTGCCAATAAACAGATTCATCCCAAGTTTTTGCGCTTTGTGGATCAAACAGCCGTTGATTTAAAAAACTTTGTTACAGGCGCAAATGAAGCTGGTTATCACGTAGTTGGTGCTAATTGGGGTGAGCAATTTAAACTACCAGAGCGAGTAGTAGATATTCGTAAAGCAAGACCAGGCGATCGCGCCATCCATAATCCAGAACAAACCTTACAAAGCGCCCGTGGAATTGAAGCCGGTCATATATTCCAATTAGGCACTAAATATTCTCAAGCGATGGGTGCAACTTATACCAATGAGCAGGGTGAAGAAAAGCCGCTAGTTATGGGTTGTTTTGGTGTGGGTGTATCGCGGTTAGCTCAAGCTGCCGTAGAGCAATCTTACGATAAAGATGGGATTATTTGGCCAGTTGCGATCGCACCTTATCACGCGATCGTCACAATTCCCAACATTAAGGATGCTCAACAAATCGAAATCGCCCAAAAACTTTACACAGAACTCAATCAAGCCGGAATTGAAACCCTACTAGATGACCGCGACGAAAGGGCTGGAGTAAAATTTAAAGATGCTGACTTGATAGGCATCCCTTACAGAATTGTAACCGGACGAGCGATCGCCAATGGCAAAGTCGAAGTTGTAGAAAGAGCCACCCGTAAATCTCAAGAAATAGTCATTGATGAAGTTACCACTACACTTCAACAATGGATTAGCGCCGCAATTCAAGTAAAAAATTAAACAATAAGATTTACGCAGAAGAATAAATACTTTACTTCGCGTTCCTCTGCGTAAACCTTTGCCTTCCTCTGCGTTGAAAATTTAATCATCTCCACAAAGAATGAAATTTACATAATTTGGTAGGTGACGGATTAGAAATATAAATTCTAAAATTAAAAGAGGGACTTGCAAAATTAAAAATAATCGCCTTTTGAGGCGTAAAGTCTCCTCCAGGTGGTGGGAAACTCTTCAGTTATAAGTATCGTCCTTAAGCAGGCTGCTCCTCACATAATTACCATATCAGCCCTCATTCAGGAAGGTTTTGAACATGAAAGACCAACAAGGATCTAATCGTATTTCTTCAGGCGCAATTGCAGCCGTCTCAGCAGTGGTTGTAGCGGTGGGTGGCGGCGTGGCTTGGTTTACTACACACTCCAGCAATCCTCCCACACCGTCAAACCCCTCTGGACGCATCGAACAGCCAGCACAGCCATCAATTAGGCAGCCAGCTAATGAGCAAACCCCTAATGTTTATTGGCTAAAACCGAATGACAAAAGTGTTGCTTTGGTTCCCCAGCCTGTTAAAGTCGCTTCCATACTACCCAACCAGCCTTTAGAAGCAGCTTTCCAAAGTTTGTTAGCAGGCCCACCAGCAGAAGCAACAGGTTCGACAACTATCCCCAAAGGAACTAAATTATTGGGACTAAAGTCAGAAAATGACGAAGTTCACGTTAATTTATCTGAAGATTTTACCAGTGGTGGTGGTAGCACATCAATGATGGGCCGCGTAGGACAAGTTGTTTATACTGCGACAAGCTTAAATCCCAAAGCCAAGGTATACATTGACGTGAACGGCAAACCGTTGGATGTTTTAGGTGGTGAAGGCTTAGAGTTACAACAGCCACTAACTCGTGAAAGCTTTCAGAAAAATTATCAACTTTAGTCATTAGTCATTGGTCATTGGTTTTTTACAAATGACAAAGGACAAATGACAACTGACCTAACGTTTAGTATTTAATACACGAAAATTACGGGCTTGTTCTTCTAACCTTGTGGCAAGGCGATCGCAAACCCGATTACACAAATCAAAAATCATTTCATCTTCCACCCGGTAATAGGCGCAAGTTCCTTCACTGCGGCGGCTAAGGATACCTGCTTGCCACATTACCTTCAGATGTTTTGACACATTTGCCTGAGAAGTCTGTGTTGCCTCTACCAATTCTTGCACGCATTTTTCTTCATCCCTTAATAAGTGGAGCAGCCGCAAGCGCATCGGCTCACTTAACAGGCTGAAGTATTCAGCTACTTGTTGCACCACTTCTGGCGGTAAAGGCAACGTTTGTTTCATCAGGATTAACCCGCAAGGACTGAAGTTTTAACAATTACTCACTTCATATATAGATTAATACTTAATCGGGGTTAATTCGCATCAAAGGTTGACCATATTCTACAGCGTCACCATTTTGGAGAAGAATTTCCATTACCTGTCCAGAGACTTCGGCTTCGATTTCATTCATCAGCTTCATGGCCTCAATGATACAGACTGTTTGACCCTTGCGGATGCGATCGCCAACTTCCACAAATGCTGCTTCCCCAGGCGCAGGAGCGCGATAAAACGTTCCCACCATTGGGGAAGGTACTTCCACTAATCTCTGGTCAATGATTGAGGGAGGGTTTACTGACAACTGCAATTGTGTGCTAGTACCAGTATTCTCGAACACTCGAGATGTGGACATCTCCGTTAGCTGACTCGCGTTCACCTGGTTTCCTCCAGATGAACCCGATGTCGAGCCAGAACCTACCACACCGCCGAAGGTCGCTTGACCTACCGACAACATCTGATTGCTGACGCTCACAGCCTTACGGACTGTTAGTTCAAAATCATCGCTTTTGAGCGTGACTTCTGCAATATCTGTTTGTGCGATCGTTGCCAGTAGTTGGCGGATTTCATTAAAGTCCAATGGCACAGTTTTTATTACCTCGACCTATCCGTAAATTAGCATCTTAAGTGTGGCAGGGATTTAATCCTTATCTAAGGATTTGAATCGGGACTTGCATCTTTGTTAGAGATGAAAGTTATTCCCTGCTGATATACTTATCTTCTTGGGTATCAACTTTGATGCGTTCTCCTTGAGAAATAAACAAAGGAACCATCACAATTGCACCGGTTTCCAAAGTTGCTGGTTTTGAGCCACCGGTAGCAGTGTCACCTTTTAAACCTGGGTCTGTTTGTACAATTTCCAGAACTACAGATTTAGGCAATTCTACTCCTAGCACCTGGTCGCCCCACTTAATAACTTCAGCTTCCATACCTTCCTTCAGGTATTTGACGCGATCGCCAATTTGTGCGCGAGTCAATCTGCCTTCTTCGTAGGTTTCCATATCCATAAAGACAAACTCATCGCCCTCTTTATAGGTATGCTGCATCGTGCTTTTTTCTAGAGTAGCTTGGGGCACAGTTTCCCCCGCTCGGAACGTTTTTTCCATTACGCTCCCACTCTGGACATTTTTTAACTTAGTTCGGACAAAAGCAGAACCTTTACCTGGCTTGACGTGTAGGAATTCAAGCACTCGCCATACAGACCCATCCAATACAATTGAAACACCGGGTCGAAAGTCGTTACTAGAGATCATGAAACTTTCAAATTTTGGAAGACAATCGGCATTTATTGTACCCTTCAAGCGAGGTAATTAGTCATTATTTAGTCATTAGTCATTGGGCATTGGGCATTGGGCATTGGGTATTGGGCATGGGTTATTCTTTTTGTCCCTCTTGTTTGCCTACTTCCTACTCCCTATTCTTTCTTAGCTTCCATCTGCTAATCTGGCTCTTTACATTTAATTTTCACTCAACACTCAACACTCAGCACTCAGCACTCTTACTGTGGGAAGATTATTGATGGGTTACGTCCAGTCAACAATCTAATGCTGCATTTGAGTTATCCCATGCTTAACTTATTAAAATCCTGGCTGAAGAACAGCCTAATGGCAATACTGCTGGTAACAATATTTTTAGGCATAACTACAGCTGGGTGGACTCCCTTCAGTAGTGCCGCGCTGCCAGCCGGCAACGCAATCACCGATGGCAAGGCTTTGTTGCGGTATGCACTCCCGATAGATAACAAACCTGTACGGCAACTACAAGCCAGTTTAGAGGACATCTCTGCCCAACTGCGGGCAAATCGGCGGTGGGGTGCTATTTCCAAGGACATCAGCCAAGCATCCCGAATTCTCGATAAACCCTCCCAAATCTTAACAAGCGTTCCCACAGAACGCCAACCCCAAGCTGAAGCTTGGATTACCGAATTGAAATCTGGGGTGGGTAAATTAGAAGAATTGGCGAAGAACAAAGATAAAGAACAAATTCTGCAAGAGAGAGGCAAACTTTTAAATCTTGTGGCTCAGATAGAAGAGTCAATGGTGAAAGAATTCCCCTTTGAAGTGCCTACTGAATACAGCAACCTGCCACAACTTAAAGGTCGCGCCACTGTAGAATTCAAAACTAACAAAGGCGATTTGACTGTCGTAGTAGATGGTTATAGCGCCCCTATTACTGCTGGTAATTTTGTAGATTTAGTGCAGAGGGGTTTTTATAATGGCTTAGAGTTTACCCGTTCTGAAGAATCTTACTTTCTGCAAACTGGAGATCCCGAAGGGAAAGATGTAGGCTTCATCGATCCCAAGACGGGTAAATATCGCGCTATTCCCTTAGAAGTATTAGTTCAGGGTGATAAAGCACCTACCTATGGCATTACACTAGAAGAAGCTGGTCGTTACATCGATATGCCAGTTCTACCTTTTTCTGCTTTTGGTGCAGTTGTGATGGCTCGTCCGGAAAGTGAAGTAAATGGTGGTTCTTCGCAATTCTTCTTCTTTCTGTTTGAACCAGAACTCACCCCCGCAGGACGCAACCTATTAGATGGTCGTTATGCCGTTTTTGGCTATCTCACTGAAGGCAAGGAAGTTTTGGATAAACTGAAAGCGGGTGACAAAATTGAATCGGCAAAAGTCGTTCAAGGAATAGAAAATCTGGTTGAGCCGCAAGCAGCATAAGAAGAGAGCAGGAAGCAGGGGGAGAATAATTCTTGTACAGACGCGATTAATCGCGTCTCTCCTAACTCCCCTGATTTAGATTCCCGGCGGTGAATACTTGATCAACTGTAATCGCTAATTCTGGAAAAGTTCGCGATCCAATTTCCTGGGTGTCGGTAAAAACTGTTTCTTCGTAAAATCCATCTTCAAGTAATAACACCGAAATTTTTGCTTCCAACGGGTCTACAATCCAATATTCAGGAACCTCTAAAGCCGCATATTCAGAACGCTTATGACGATAATCCCGTTTCACCGACTCTGGACTGACCACCTCGACAATTAGTAACGGCGGTGACTGAAATACTGCTGAGGCATTCGACAATTCCCTGGCTTGCTCAAGCGTCACCACACACAAATCAGTCAACCTAGATTTATTTCTCCCCGTTCTCACACCACTTTCTCGAAAACACAGCCAAGGTGAGCTACAACGTTTGATTTCTGCATCTAGTAATTGCTCAATAAATTTGGCAATCAGGAAATGTTCAATAGTAGGTGGGTTCATTAACTCTAGCTTGCCATCCAGCAGTTCGTAATGAAAACCGTTGCCATCATCATAAGTTAAGTACTCCTCAAATGTGATGCTGGTTACTGGTGTTGTTACCATTCCAACTGACTCCTAGACGATACCCTTATCTTAAACAGTAAATTAAATCATCAGTTTTCTTCGTAATTTTGCAACACGGAAAACCGATTGTGAACAGTGATTTATCTTCCCTACAAGTAAAAGACATTGGTGAACAAGGTCTTTTAGAAAGATTACAGCGTTTCTGTCCTCCAGAAATTATTGGAGATGATGCAGCAGTTCTGGTGACTACACCAGGGCAATCTTTGGTAGTAACTACAGATGTGCTGATTGATGGCGTGCATTTTAGCGATGTCACCACTTCCCCAGAAGATGCTGGATGGCGGGCTGCTGCTGCCAATTTATCAGATTTAGCAGCAATGGGCGCTTCCCCATTGGGAATTACCGTCGGTTTGGGACTACCCGGTGAAGTTAGGCTGAGTTGGGTTGAGCGACTGTACCAGGGAATGACAGAATGCCTGCAAAAATACAATACCTCAATTGTCGGGGGTGATGTAGTGCGATCGCCTGTGACGACTTTGGCAATTACCGCTTTTGGTCAAGTTCACCCCAGTCAAATTATCCGCCGTTCTGCTGCTGTAGTGGGAGATGCGATCGTTGTTACAGGTATTCATGGAGCCTCCCACGCTGGCTTAGAACTGCTCTTACACCCCGAATTAGGACAAAACCTCAAAGACACAGAACGCACGGCTCTAATCCGCGCCCACCAGCGCCCACAGCCACGATTAGATGTCTTACTAATCCTCCAAAAAATCTTAGATCCCCAATACCCCATGCCCATTACTGGTATGGATAGCAGCGATGGTTTGGCAGATGCGATTATTCAAATTTGTCGCGCTAGTGGCGTTGGCGCTGTCTTAGAACGCAGACAAATTTCCATGCCGACAGCTTTTGACAATTGGCTGACACCAGAGCAGGCATTAGCTTATGCTCTATACGGTGGCGAAGATTTTGAATTAGTGCTTTGCTTACCACAAGAGCCAGCATTAGCCTTAGTACAACATCTTGGTCAAGGTGCTGCGATCGTCGGCAGCATTACATCAGGATCAACAGTACTATTGCACGACGAACAAAAAAAATTCCCTGACCAAGTTCTAAGTCTCAGTCAGGGATTTCAACATTTTGGTCAATAGTGCTTTGTCATTTGTGCTTTGTCCTTTGTCATTTGTCTTTTTTCTAATGACCAATAACTAATGACAAATGGCCAATGACCAATGACAAATTACTGCCACTTCTCAGCTACCAATTCTGCTAAATCTAAAACTCGTTGGCTGTAACCCCACTCATTGTCATACCACGCCATAACTTTTACTAAGTCATTACCCATAACCAAAGTCAAGCTGGAATCAACAATCGAAGAAGCATCACTACCTTGATAATCGGAAGATACCAGTTCTAATTGGCTATAGTCCAAAATGCCTTTAAGTGGGCCTTCAGCAGCATCTTTGAGAGCTTGGTTAACTTCTTCAGTAATAGTACGCTTCTCAACCTGAACTACGAAATCTACCATTGAGACGTTCGGGGTTGGTACGCGTAAGGCAACGCCATTAAGCTTGCCTTTCAGGTCTGGGATAACCAGCGCTACTGCTTTTGCTGCACCAGTGGAGGTGGGTACAATGTTTATCGCTGCGGCCCTCGCCCGTCGCAAATCCCGGTGGGAAGCGTCTAGCAAGCGCTGATCGCCTGTATAGCTATGGGTGGTGGTCATCGTACCTTTAATAATGCCGAACTTATCGTTCAACACCTTGGCTATTGGTGCCAAGCAGTTGGTAGTACAGCTAGCGTTACTGATAATGTTGTGTTTGTTGTGGTCATAATCGTGATGATTCACACCAACCACAAAAGTCCCATCCTCGTTTTTACCAGGAGCGGTAATCAGAACTTTCTTAGCTCCAGCATTTACATGCTTCAGCGCTCCTTCTTTGCTAGTAAACACCCCCGTTGCTTCGATAATTAGGTCAATTCCCCAATCTCTCCAGGGCAAGTTTTCTGGGTTGCGATCGGATACGCACTTAATGGTCTTACCGTTCACGATGATAGAGTTATCATCGGCACTAATCTCAGCACCTTTGATCTTGCCTAGCATCGAGTCATACTTCAGCAGGTGAGCATTGGTTCTAGGGTCTGAAGTGTCATTAATAGCGACAAGCTCAATTTTGCTATTCTCTCTACCCACCCAGCAACGCGCAAAGTTACGTCCAATCCGCCCGAAACCGTTGATTGCAACTCTAATCACAATGTCTTGCCCTCTGTATTTATGCTTATATGTTGATATCGTTGACCCCAATCATATCGCAAAGGGGGGGGGCACTTATAACGATAAAGTGTTAGATCAATAAAAAAACACATAATTTATTCAGATTTGTTCGAGTAGAAATTGTTGTTAGTGATATATGATCTGACCGTTTCCGGGACTAAATAACGAATTGACTGCCGTTCGCGGCACAATTTGCGAATTAGACTTGACGAAACTCCGACTATTGGTATATTCAAGAATTGCCAGTGAATGGTAAGTGACTGCTCCCTCAGTCGTTGCTCCACTTGCTTGCAGATTAATTTACTTTGAGTTATAGTCTCACCACCTAGCAGTCGGGGTGCGATTAACCAATCACACATTTGTGCTAGTTCGTGTCCACGGTACCAACGGGGTAAGGTTTGGAAAGTATCCAAGCCCACAATCCAGTACCAGCGAGTATTTGGATAAGAAGCAGATAAGTCAACCAGGGTGTTAATGGCATAAGAAGTCCCAGAGCGATTTGCCTCCACTAGTGAGACAGTAAATGCTGGGTTATCTTCTATGGCTAATTGCAGCATTTTGACGCGATGCTCAAACAAGGCTGCTTCTTTATGAGGAGGATTTAGGGATGGCACCCAAATTACCTTTTCAAGGGATACTTCTTGCATTGCTGTTTCAGCTACGAGCAGGTGTCCCCAGTGAATTGGATCGAATGTGCCACCAAAAATTGCGAGTTGCTGCATCCAGTTATGCGTGGGTTTTATGCAATTAAAAAATAGTTTCATTGCCAATGTACTATTGTAGTCAATTCGTGCCTATACTTGATGCAATTTAAAATCAGTTTCACTAAACAATGTATTATGTAGCCAATTCCAGTAAGGTAGCCAAAAATATGTATTTGACATTACAAGAATTTCTTTCCCGATGTAGCCAAAATTTTCAGAATAATCTTAACAACAGTTCAGAAATAGTAAAAACCTCCAACCAAGGTAAAATCATTTTGAACAAAGAAAACCAGGCCAGAAACATCATCTGGGCATTAAAGATAAACACTATATAGGAGTAGTTACGGTAAAAATCAAATTCCTGTTATGATACGCGTGTCATTTGTGATTATGGTGTGGTGTGGTGTAAAAGGAGCAAGAAATGACTAATTCTGTAGATTTTAGTGGTAGACCATTTCATTTTATTGGCATCGGCGGCATAGGTATGTCTGCTCTGGCATACGTTCTCGCCAAGCGTCAATTTCCAGTATCAGGTTCGGATCTTCGTCCCAACCACATTACGCATAAATTGGAATCTATCGGCGCTCATATTTTTGGTAGACAAGAGGCAAGTAATCTCGAATTCTTTCGCCCTCAAGTATTAAATTCACAAGAAGAATTACTTACTGATACTAAGTCAAAACTACCTCAAGTCATTTGTTCAACAGCAATTAACACGAATAATTTAGAATATAAAGCAGCGTTAGAATTAGGTTGTCCAGTTTTACATCGCTCAGATGTACTAGCAGCCTTAATTGCCGATTACCACAGTATTGCAGTAGCAGGAACACACGGCAAAACTACAACTAGTAGCATGATTGGCTATATGCTTCTGGAAGCAGGTCTAGACCCAACGATTTTGGTAGGTGGCGAAGTCAATGCTTGGGAAGGCAATGCTAGATTGGGACAAAGCCAATATTTGGTAGCTGAAGCAGATGAATCTGATGGTTCTTTGGTAAAACACGCTCCAGAAATTGGCATCATCACTAATATTGAACTCGATCATCCTGACCATTACGATACGTTAGAAGAAGTCATTGACACCTTCCAGACATTTGCTAGGGGTTGTAAAACTTTAATCGGTAGTATTGACTGTGCAACAGTGCGCGATCGCTTGCAACCTACCCTGAGCTACAGCTTACACTCCGATACCAACGCTGACTATACCGTTACTAATATTGATTACCGTGCTGATGGCACCACGGCTCTAGTTTGGGAAAAAGGTAAAGCTTTAGGTGTGTTGAAATTGCGCCTGCTTAGTCGGCACAATCTCAGCAATGCTCTGGCGGCAGTTGCTGTTGGTCGCGTCTTAGGCTTAGAATTTGGAGCGATCGCTAAAGGTATCGCCACCTTTGAAGGAGCAAGACGACGCTTTGAACTCCGGGGTGAAGTTGATGGTATTACCTTTATTGATGACTATGCTCATCATCCTAGTGAGATTCGCGTTACTCTCGCCGCAGCCCGTTTACAGGCAAGACCAGGGCAAAGAGTGGTTGCTATCTTCCAACCCCATCGCTATAGCCGGACACTTACCTTTTTAGAAGAATTTGCCGAGTCCTTTACCCATGCTGATTTGGTTGTGCTGACTGATATTTACAGTGCAGGCGAACCCAATTTAGGGCAAATTACTGGTGAAGATTTAGCGGCAAAAATTGCTAAACAGCATTCTTCTGTAGTTTATCAACCAACTTTACCCTCAGTATATGAGTACTTGCTAAAAACATTACGCCCAGGAGACTTGGCGCTGTTTTTAGGGGCTGGAAACTTGAATCAGGTGATTCCTGAAATAATTACCGCACTTTGCGAACCTGCTAAAGCCACATCTTAAGTGGAAGCTTTGCGAAGTTTCATTTCTGAGCAAAGCGCCCGTCTAGTAATGGTTCCATGTATGAACTCTATTACCGTATTTTAGCGGTAAATTAATGTAAAAATTTTACCCATACAAAGTAAAAATGACCATTTCCCAGGCAGTTGGAAACGTCTGCACAGTTTCTGCTTTAAATACAAAGAAACATCAAACAACTAATTCGGTGGATAGTGAAGTAATTTATTTACCAAATACTGATTGTGCAATCAAGCCCCAGGCTTGCTTGTCAGCCTTTACTTCTTATAGAGTTGGAGGAGCAGCTGATTTGTATGTCGCCCCCCGAAACTTGGAAGCACTGCAAGCCAGTCTTAAATACGCAAAAGAACATAATTTAAAAGTGACAACACTAGGAGCAGGTTCTAACTTGCTGGTGAGTGATGGGGGTATATCAGGCTTAGTCATTGCGACTCGTCATCTCCGCTTCAGCAACTTTGACCCTCAAACCGGTCAATTAACCGTTGCTGCTGGAGAATCAATTCCTAGTTTGGCATGGGCAGCAGCAGAATTAGGATGGCAAGGGTTAGAGTGGGCTGTTGGCATCCCTGGAACAGCTGGAGGTGCTGTGGTGATGAATGCAGGGGCACACAATAGCTGTATCGCAGATATGTTAGTTAGTGCCGAGGTACTTTCACCCGATGGGACGCTGGAAACTCTTACCCCGGAACAGTTAGGTTATAACTACCGGACTTCATTATTACAAGGTGGCGATCGCATAGTCACCCAAGCTACCTTACAACTCGCGCCAGGTGCAGATCCAGCAAAAGTTGTAGCAATCACCAAAGAACACAAAAAACATCGTCTAAGCACCCAACCATATAACTTCCCCAGTTGTGGAAGCGTGTTCCGTAATCCCAAACCTTACAGTGCTGGTTGGTTGATTGAACAAACTGGACTAAAAGGCTACCAAATTGGGGGAGCGCAAGTAGCACTACTCCATGCTAATTTCATCGTTAACAGAGGTGGAGCAAAAGCTAGTGATATCTTCTGTCTCATTCGCCACATTCAACATAAGGTAAAAGAACGCTGGTCTATTAATTTAGAGCCAGAAGTCAAAATGCTTGGAGAGTTTCAAGGTGCTTGCGGATAGAGAATGGGGAATGGGGAATGGGGAATGGGGAAGATGATGCTGTAACGAAGAATTAATAACCAATGCCCAATTCCCAATTCCCAATTCCCAATGCCCAATTCCCAATTCCAGGATGCATTAATTATTGGTAAAAAAACAGGCAAATTACTTACCGCATCTATAATTGAATTTGATTTGTTATTCAACGCACAAGCGTACAAATAATTATGACAGGTAAAGGACAAGGATTCGGCTTTGGCTTAGGAAAAATGAAGGAACTAGCCGATGCTTTTAAGAAAGCGCAGCAAGTTCAAGAAGGTGCAAAGCGACTCCAAGAAGAGTTGGAGCAAATGGAGATTTTAGGAGAATCTGGTGGTGGCCTGGTGAAGGTGATTGTCAGTGGAAACCAAGAACCAAAGCGGGTGGAAATTTCTCCAGATGCTTTAGGGGAAGGTGCAGAAGTACTTTCCGATCTTGTGACAGTAGCAATGAAAGAAGCCTATAACAAGTCCACAGCAACAATGCGGGAACGTATGGAAGAACTAACCAGTGGGTTAGAGTTACCTGGATTTTAGTCATTGGTCATTAGTCATTGGTCATTGGTCATTGCTCAAAGGACAAATGACTATTGACAAAGGACAAAAAATATCTATGCCTTACAAGTTGCTATTTGTCTGCTTAGGTAATATCTGCCGATCGCCATCGGCAGAAAACATCATGAATCATCTAATTGAGCAAGCTGGCTTGAGCGATGACATCATTTGTGATTCTGCTGGTACATCTAGTTATCACGTTGGAAGCGCACCTGACAGACGCATGAGTGCTGCGGCTGCTACAAAGTTGGGAATTAAACTGCGTGGTCAAGCACGCCAGTTTCAAAAGTCAGACTTTCAAGACTTTGATTTAATTTTGGCGATGGATCGAGAAAATTATGAGAATATCCTTGCTCTCGATCGCACTGAGCAATATCAGCATAAAGTGCGTTTGATGTGCGAGTTTTGCTCTCGACACACCCTGAAGGAAGTTCCAGATCCTTATTACGGTGGTCAAGACGGATTTAATCAGGTTATTGATTTACTGATTGATGCTTGTGAAGGTCTGCTTGCAAAAGTTAGGAGTTAGGAGTTGGGAGTTGGGAGTTGGGAGTTAGAAGTTTTAATTCCTCACTCCTCACTCTTAACTCCTAACTCTTATTCCACTAAACCATGCTTCATAGCAAAACGCACTAATTCGGCTCGGTTGCTGGTTAAAGTTTTTCTCAATAAACTGCTAACATACTTTTCCACTGTACGAGGACTCAGGTGTAGCTGATGACCCATATCGGCATTAGACAAACCATGAGTCAATAACTCTAAGACTTCTTGTTCTCTATGAGTTAAAGATGAGTGCAGATGAGATTTTGGAATTTGAGTGGACAGAGAATTATGGGCATCCGCCGCTTTTGTCAAGGCGGAAATGCCCAAATTCTCTTTATGAGAAAAGCGAGACTCTGATTGAATAATTTGCGATCGCTCCAAAAGATTGCGGATTGCTGCTGCTAATTCTTCCAGTTCAAAGGGTTTGGGTAAGTATAAATCGCACCCCGACTGGTAGCCCAGGATTCTTTCCTGGGTCTTAGTTCGGGCTGTTAATAAAATTACAGGCAATAATCGAAACATTGGTTGTTGACGCACCCGACGCACCAGTTCGTAGCCATTCATCTGTGGCATGATTATATCCGTAACAATCAAATCAGGATGATAGTTATCGACCATAACCAAAGCCTCTTGACCGTCATTAGCCGTGATCACACTGTAGCCAGACAGTTCAAGATAGTCGCTAACAGACAGACGAGTGCCCAAATCATCATCCACAACAAGGATCGTCAAGGGCATGGACAATACACCCCTAGCATTTTTTTACTCAGAAATTTGCTTCTGTGTGCTTCATTAGTAAACACTGGTAATAATAGTGTTCTTATGTTTCATACTATGACAGGATTACCAGCTAATAACTGACTTTAGGGTTGATTTATAAAGGAAATCTTAAAGCTTTTGGAAGGCTAACAAAATGTAACTCAGCTTTGATATCCTCTGCTTGGCAGGCATAGAGAGCTTTTTAATTTGTAACAACTCGTTAATCAGGCAAAGTAAATTCTTCCCATAGTATAAATTAATATTAAGTTAATCAATAATTAACCAAAATAGGACTAAGTATAAATACTCTTTTTTCTCTTGTAATAAATACTTAGTCAATCACTAACGATCATTAGCATCATACCAATTATTTGTAAAACTATACAAAATCAGGCTTGGTCAAACTTGGCGGTTTCTATCTTAACTTAGATGTAATCGATATTGGGTAATTTAAAATTGACAGAAACTCTTAATTGTGAAATTAGAAAAGCTAAATTAGTGATATACAGTTCAGCATTTATAGCGGTTCTAAGATACACCCTATAATTCCCAAGGAAATCCAAATAATTTTTAGGTACATTTAAAGCACACAAAATTATCAATGAGCGACAAGAACGAAGGTTACAAAGTTATTGCTGACAACCGTCAAGCCCGTTATTTGTATGAAATTCTGGAAACTTACGAAGCCGGAATTGAGTTGACAGGAACCGAGGTGAAGTCGATTCGTGCGGGTAAAGTCAATCTCCAAGATGGCTATGCTTTACTTCGCAATGGCGAAGCATGGTTGATCAATATTCATATCTCACCTTACAACGCTAGTGGACAATATTTTAATCACGAACCACGGCGTACACGCAAGCTATTGTTGCATCGCCAAGAACTCCGCAAGCTAATTGGCAAAGTTGAACAGCAGGGTTTAACTTTAATCCCTTTGAAAATGTATCTCAAACGCGGCTGGGTAAAAGTGAGTATAGCCCTTGGCAAAGGTAAAAAGCTCCACGATAAGCGAGAAGACTTGAAACGACGGCAAGATCAGCGTGATATCCAACGGGCAATGAAAAGTTATTAAAGTTCTTCTTGTGTCACATCAGGAAAAACTCTTGCTGTGACATCTGCTGCATGAATGCCCCTGTAAATAAACACGACTTTGTACAGATATTATTGGTAACATGAGATATTTTAGGAATTTTCAACGCCTTTGTGGTTTTTTGAGGAAGAATAAAACCGCAGAGGCGCTGAGGGCACAGAGAAATAAGGGTGTAAAGATATAACTAATATGAAAGGCGTAGAAAAACTTAGACTCTTTTTTGATACTATTTAAGACCGGACTCTTTAAATATTGATTGACGTATGAGCAAAGGTACCCTGTTTGATAAAGTTTGGGACTTACACACCGTTGGTACACTTCCCTCAGGGCTGACGCAACTATTTATCGGGCTTCACTTAGTTCATGAAGTCACCAGTCCCCAAGCTTTTGCTATGTTACGCGAGAGGGGACTAAAAGTATTATTTCCAGAGCGTACCGTTGCTACAGTCGATCATATTGTGCCGACAGAAAATCAGGCGCGTCCCTTTGCTGATGGTTTGGCAGAGGAAATGATTCAAGCGCTTGAGCAAAATTGTCGAGAAAATAACATTACTTTTTATAACATTGGTTCTGGTAGTCAGGGTATTGTTCACGTCATTGCTCCAGAACTTGGGCTGACTCAGCCAGGAATGACGATCGCTTGTGGAGATAGCCACACTTCGAGTCATGGGGCATTTGGTGCGATCGCATTTGGCATTGGTACTAGTCAAGTTAGAGATGTTCTCGCTGCTCAAACTCTCGCCTTGTCCAAACTGAAAGTCAAAAAAATTGAAGTTAACGGCAGTTTGAACCCAGGAGTTTATGCCAAAGATGTCATCCTGCATATCATCCGCACACTCGGCGTAAAAGGCGGTGTGGGCTATGGTTACGAATTTGCAGGTACGACATTTGAGCAAATGAACATGGAAGAGAGGATGACTGTCTGCAATATGGCGATCGAAGGCGGTGCTAGATGCGGCTATATTAATCCCGATCAAGTCACCTACGATTACCTTAAAGGTAGAGATTTTGCTCCCATTGGTGCAGATTGGGATAAAGCAGTAGCTTGGTGGGATTCAATCAAGAGCGATGCTGATGCCCAATATGATGATGTAGTCGTATTTGACGCTGCCGAAATTCCTCCTACTGTTACCTGGGGGATTACTCCCGGTCAAGGTATCGGTGTCAATCAGTCAGTGCCTCAGCCGGAAGAACTGCTTGAAGAAGACCGATTTATTGCCGAAGAAGCTTATCGATACATGGATTTGTATCCTGGTCAACCTATCAAAGGTACTAAAATAGATGTCTGCTTTATTGGTAGTTGCACCAACGGCAGAATTAGTGATTTACGGGAAGCTGCAAAAATCGCCAAAGGTCGCCATGTTGCAGAAGGAATCAAAGCTTTTGTTGTCCCTGGTTCTGAAAGGGTGAAGGAAGAGGCAGAAGCTGAAGGACTGGATAAAATTTTCCAAGAAGCCGGATTTGAATGGCGTGAACCCGGATGTTCTATGTGCCTAGCCATGAACCCTGATAAGCTACAAGGAAGACAAATCAGCGCCTCTTCTTCTAACCGCAACTTTAAAGGAAGACAGGGTTCATCCTCGGGCCGGACATTGTTAATGAGTCCGGCGATGGTCGCTACTGCTGCGATTAAAGGCGAAGTCTCTGATGTGCGTGAGTTGTTGTAATTTTTTGTCATTTGTCATTTGTCATTTGTAGAAATTAACAGGCTGTCATTGATAATGATAGGTAAATAAAGTTTATGGTTAGTGAAGTTAAAACAGTTTCAGGGCGCGGTATACCTTTAGTGGGCAATGATATAGATACCGATCGCATTATTCCCGCGCGATATTTGAAAGCCGTTACCTTTGATGGGTTAGGTGAAGGCGCGTTTATTGATGACCGGACAGCACTTAAAGGTGAACATCCCTTTGACCAACCGCAATATCAAGGGGCGAATATTTTAATAGTCAATAGAAATTTTGGCTGTGGTTCATCAAGGGAACATGCACCCCAAGCGATCGCAAAATGGGGAATCCAAGCTTTAATCGGTGAAAGCTTCGCAGAAATCTTTTTTGGTAACTGTGTGGCAATGGGCATACCTTGTGTGACAGCCGATGCTGTTATTGTTAAACAACTGCAAGACTTAGTTAGTGCCAATCCCCAGGCAGGTGTAACAGTGAATCTGGAAACCTTGCAAGTGCAAATTGGTGATTACACCGCCTCAGTTGCGATCGGTGAAGGTACTAGAAGCACATTCATTTCTGGGACTTGGGACGCTTGTGGTCAGTTAGTAGCAAATGCTGACCAAGTTCGGGCAACAGCTGCAAAATTACCTTATGTGAGTTGGGGCAATTTAGCCGCGAGTTAATACTTTCTCATTCCCTGATTAGTCAGCCAGGGAATGCTGATTTGTAGGCTGATGCTGTTGCTGAAAGTAGCTAGGCGTTAATATTGAGGTAGAGGTGACAATAACCGAATCTACTGGAAATTTAATAGCATAGTCAGCAAACTCTAATTGCGTCAGAGTTTGGTCATCAAATGCCTCTTGTGTAATCATGTGAATAACCTCACTGATGGGGTTTTACAAAAGGCGATCGCAGTCTCTTCCCGGAGGGCGATCGCTTTTGTTTTGTCTATCAATTAATCTACGTGACGTGTAGATTCACGTCAAGTGTAGATTTATAAAATCTAGAGTGTTATAAATCTACTTGTAGATTTAGATACTGACAAGTAGAGAAATCTACATCTAACAGCTACTAAACTGGGGATGTAGTGATATGCCTATGGATAAAGTGATTCGCTGGAAATTAAATGAAGTGATGGCGCGAAAGCGAGTGAGGAATAAGGATTTAGCTGAGGCGTTAGGAATAACTGAAAATTCGGTGTACAGATTGCGTAAGGTTGACGAAATGCCACGATTAACCCCAGAAAGATTAAACGGCATTTGTAAGGTATTGGATTGTCAACCTGGGGAGCTTTTAGAATATGAGCCAGATGACAGCGATCACAAGGAAGTGTCTCTTGTTGATCGAGCATGAGTGCGATCGCCATGAATTACGTCTGTTAAGCAAATGTACTAACTGCGAAACTCCTTTCCCGATTCCCGCAGATTGGGTACAAGGTGAATGTTTTTACTGCTTCCTGCCTTTTGCAACAATGGCAAAGCGTCAGAAGCCTGGTCAAGAAAAGCGATCGCCCACTTCAGATATCAACTCTAAAAGAGTGTACAAGTAGGTCAAGCAAGAAGCATTATATAAAAAAATTAATAAATAGCTATGTGCAATACTTTCTTCTCTGCATCAGCTATCGTTTTGTCGAAAAGGTTGCTTGAAAAAGTAAGATCATCTGTAAATTTTCTAAAAGCAGTATTGTAAAAACTACGAATAATAAAGGATATGAAAGTACTCGGTGCGATTGGGGAACAAACAGGTATTCTACAATTTTTAAATTGTCCCAAGGTTAGATGGCATTTGGGGTGATCTAATTCTTTATGATTGTCTGGATCATAATCGAACCTAATTGGTACTGGTAATATATTTTTTGCTATTATATCTGCATATATTTCGTCTTCTTCATAAATTGTAGGCTCATTCTGGAAAACTTCTAAAAATGGTGATGGTAAAAAAGCAAGCCTATGTGAAATTAGCTCGGACTTTTTATAAGTATACAAAAGTTGTATTAACGCACCATCAATCATTTTGAAGTTGTAGTTTTTACCTCTGTTTAGTTCATGATATATGTCCTTGTAATCAATATTTTTCAGTGCTATTGAGAGATCCTGCATACCAGAATATGCAATCTCATAACTATCTTTACCAATAGATGTAGATGACGGAAAATTTTGTTGGTCACACAAACTAACTTCTATTAGTTTTTGAGTTATGGTATTAATTTCTTTATAAATTTCTTGATGACTAGTCATTTCAAAGTAGGTAATTTTTCAATTTTTCTATTAGTTCTTGTGGCAAATCTTCTTTGTGTATAACACCATTGTCTAAATCTTCAACAATATCTTTTAAATTTCTTTGGTTCTGACTTCTACGCTCACGCTCTTTAGGACTCATATCTCTATTGATAACATTCATTCTTATTCGTTCTTTTTCTGTAGGATAGGTAAATTCAAGAACAAAGTTTCTTTTTCTAACTTCTTCAAATTCTTTCACCAAACCCCTCATATTTTCACCATAGCCTAATACTCTTAACCAAGCTTTACTTCTTGTCATGGCAGTAAACAAGATATTTCTTTTTTGAGAAAGCTCTGTACCAGAAAAGCATTAATGGGCATTTATAACATATATCATCGCAGCTTCATTTCCCTTTGCTCTATAGATACCCGTGAAAGTGACTGCTTCTTCACTAAAAAATTCATCACGGGAATTCGTTACTCCAGCTAGGTTAGAATTAATCTTTCTTTCAAAGAGTAAAGCCCTAGAGCTTCCAACGGCATCTTTAGTTGTAAACGGGTTAGAATGAATAATCATTATGTCATCATACTTTAATTCATCTTCTCTAATGTTCTTCTCTATTTCATTGACTAACCATTCATTTTGTTCGTGGCTATTATTAAATGACTTAAATATAATTAAGTCATCAATAGTTGAGTGAGATTCAAGGAATATTGGACTAGTATCGCTAGTTCTACTAAGCTTTACAGGCTTTCCTTCATCTAAGTTTCCTTCTTCTACTTCGTAACCAATATCTCTCCATAATCCTGCATCATCAAACATTTGGATTAATCCTTCATTTCTATATATTCCAAAACCCAAAGCATGTGCAGAAGTTAGGAGTGGGCGAGAATTTCTATAGCATTTCTCTAATATGATGTCTTGTTTCGCTTTTCCTGATCTGTTTTGAAGTTGAACACATGGGGAGCATCCAGTTTTGGAAGATTTACCATTTATGGGAAAATGTAAAGGGAAAGAACCCTGTGCGATCGCTGACAATGAACCAAGAGAAACAAGAACGGATCAAAGCCTGCTTACAAGAATTGTCAACACTGCTGTATGAAGAAGCAGATAAAAGTAAGCTGGCAGACCTCGAAGGCATAGAAAAAACAGTTCGCAGTCAAGTATTAGAATTAGTCAGCCCAGAAATAGCCCTTTTTTTATCGAACAAAAAACTGGAACAAAAGTAGGTAAAACCAGGAAAATAAAAAGCCTAGTAGGGGAACTGAAATTAAAAGCCAAACAGCTTATTAGACTAGGTTTAAAGCCAAGAAGGAAGCTTTTGTCCATTACTTCAAAAGTGCTGTTTGAGGTTATCAGCTAACGAATCCTACCAAAAAGCAGAAATCGAGATTGAGGCATTGACAGGAGTAAAAGTTGGTCACTCAACACAACAACAACTAGTCATGTCACAAGATTTTCAACTACCACTTGCTAAACAATCAGTTTCAGAAGTTAGCGTAGATGGAGGAAAAGTCCGACTTAGGGGTAAACCGAAAGCAGGCTGTCACTGGCGAGACTATAAAACCGTTCGTCTGCAAGGGATTTACTATGGTGCGTTTTTTGATGACAACCAATCATTAATTGATTATATCAATAGCCAGCGTCTAGTTAACCCGTTAGTCTGCTTAGGAGATGGTCATGATGGTGTATGGAATCTCGTCAAAGAGTTTGGTAAAAGTGAGAATTTTGAGCGTTGGGAAATTTTAGATTGGTATCATCTCAAGGAAAATCTTTACAAAGTGGGTGGTTCTTTAAAGCGACTCAAAGCAGCTGAAACTCTTTTATGGCAGGGTCAAGTTGAAGAAGCCAAGGCTTTATTTCATAATTGCCGAGGCAAACAAGCTAAGAACTTCATCGCTTATCTCGAAAAACATTGCTCCCGTATTGTCAACTATACTTATTACCAAGCTGAACAACTTTGTTCTATTGGTTCTGGTGCAGTCGAGTCTGCTATTAAACAGATTGGAGCTAGGATGAAAATTTCTGGCGCACAGTGGAATGTTGGGAGTGTCAACCAAATCCTTTCTGTTCGTTGTGCTTATCTGAATGGTTTACTTGCTATTTGAGTGTTTCTGCCAAAAGTGGATGCTCCCTCTTATTCATGCCACTGGTATGTTTTTTGTATTACTTTCTTTCTGGTGCATCTATGAACTAGGCTATGTAGAAAATGACATAGTTGCTGAACGGTTTGAGAAAAAACCAGTCCTATCAGCAACTTACCAACAGTACAAGAACCGAATCAATGTATGGCAGGCTTGGATTTGGGCTGTAATTTTTGCTGTCCCTGGGCTAATTATTTTGGAATTGGCTAAAGTTGTCTCAAGTGATGTTACTTTGGCTTCCATTGTTAGCACCCTAGATTTAAAAACAGCTTTAGTTAAAATGGCATTATGGATAGGTTTACTCCTGGTTGTACGCCTAAGTTTCTTTGTTTACAACTATATTGATAAGCAGACAAGAACTTGGCTTTACTTTGTATTGCAAACTTACAAGTCATTTGGTTTTCTTGTAGTGACAAAAACCAATATTATTGGGTCAATGTTGTTTGTAGCACAAGTGGTTAGTGTCTGGATACCCTATTTTGTTTATCGTTATACTAAAAGTAAGTGGTTAGAAGGACTACCCCATGAAATGCTTCGTGTCTTTTTATTTGGGTTTCTAGTTATCGCTATTGCACTAGGAACTCAAAATATTTGTATATTGATGAGTTGGCAGACTTTAGTCATTTTAGTTTGGTATGCCTACCGAGCAAGACGTCGTTTATGGAAATTAGTGCGTGAAATCCATCCAATTTACCAAGATATGTGGGATATAAGGAATTAGAGGATGTTTGAAAAGTCATACTGAATGTAGCGCAGCTAGTGAAGGATCTCCCAGTAATTGCTCAAACTCTAGATCATTCGTTCCATTCAGAATGACAAATTATACATTTTTCAACTTTTCAAACAACCTTTAAGCTCGACTTTATCTATTTTTAAGAAACCCAAAACTCGACGCTGAAAACATCGCAGTACCCTAGTTTTAGTTTTTAGACTTGAGGGGGAATAGGAGGCATGGAAAAAGTATTTGCAAAAAAACCAGAATTTTTGCCAGATAAAGAAAGCAGAGTTCTTAATTTGGAATAAAGTCGAGCTAAGAGCTTAATTAAGGATGTAGACTCAATACACAGAAAAATCTGTATTTGCTATACCAAATTCCCAAATATAAATTAGACTTTCAAAACTGAGTTTCAAATTCTTAATCTTCATAAAGTTATAAATAGCATTATTAAGTTTTTAATAATACTTGTCTCAGCTTCTACATTCATGTCGTAAATTGCGATCGGAATTGTGTAATCTAAAGACAGCTAATAGCTCATTATTCAATCGAGGTCTGATGACTCCTACAATCATGCGTCAGCTTTGGTCAGTGGTTGAAACCGCCCAAGCCAAGCTCCTCTTACAACTGGATGATACTAGCTTGGTGCAGTGGTTAGTGAAACAAACCGAAACACAAGTTTTGTTAGATCCTAACGAAACTGATTATCTGTGCCACTACATTCAATCTCGGCTAGCCCTTATACGTGATATTGCTCATGAACGTCAGTGTTCATGATATAGAAATCACTATAAACTGATTGATAGTCAAGTGTTATTACTATTGACTATTGGCTTTTTCGGGAAATAACCTTCCACTAAGCAGTCAGAACCAACTACACGCCAACGAACCTGTTCTAGAGACAATGCCTCAGTCATGGTAGTAAAACCTAAATCGCCCACAGGTGTGGGAGCAATGCTACCACCAATGATTTTTGGGGCAATAAATGCCAAAACTTTTTGCACTGCTCCTTGAGCGATCGCACTAGCAGCTAAAGTACCGCCACATTCCCACAACACGCTACAAAAACCCTGCTCATACAAATACACCATTGCCTGATCTGGTGTAAGTGATGTTAATTCCACGACTTCCACCCCAAGTTTTCGCAACAGTCCTTGAAAATCGGGGTTAGCACCCTTCTGTGTCAACACCAAAGTAGGAGCATCCGCAGTTTGCCACAGATGGGCACTTTCCGGTAAGTTGAGATTGCGACTCATCACCACCCGCAGGGGATTATGTGCCTCCAGATGATGACTAGTTAAATAAGGATTATCTTGTCGCACTGTATTACCCCCGACAATTATTGCATCGCAACCCGCCCGCAGTTGATGTACTTCACTGCGGGCCTCTTGGCTTGTCACCCAGGCGCTATGACCAGAGGTAGTAGCAATTTTGCCGTCTAAAGTCATGGCATATTTTAAAATTCCTAAAGGTCGCTTGTAGAGAATGCGATGCACAAAAGCTTCATTTAGCTGACGACAAGCTGATTCTTCTACTCCTACCAACACTTCGATCCCCGCCGCCCGTAAACGAGCAATACCACCTCCAGCTACCAGTGGATTGGGATCAACCATACCCACTACCACTTTTGCTACTCCAGCTTGGATCAATCCTTCTGAACAAGGGGGAGTTCGCCCGTAGTGATTACAAGGTTCAAGTGACACATAGATTGTTGCACCACGAGAACGATCGCCTGCTGCTTTTAAAGCAAACACTTCTGCATGAGGCTCACCTGCACGAGGATGAAACCCTTCGCCGACAATTTCGCCATCCTTGACAATCACCGCTCCCACTAACGGATTTGGCGAAGTCCGTCCTAAAGCGCGGCGAGCAAGTTCCAAACACCGCAGCATCATGCGAGAGTCAAAATCAGTTCCGATCTTTTTGTTTGACTCCACTAGATGTATATTTTCCTGAGTGTAATTTGGTAAGGATGCATCTGCTTGAGCGACCACTGGGGAATTATCCATAATTTTAGGCAACACTGTCAATATTCTGCACGCGATCACGCAGCCTTTCCACAGGAGAATCGCGCTTTGCTGCTGATAATTAATTAAACAGAGTCAAATTCAGGCGCTGTTATTAGCTGTTTTAAATTGCACCAGTTTGTAATATTCACATTACAATTTTTATTACAGCCTTTTTCATTTATCTGAACCGCAATTTCCTGTAGGGTAGCACAGCTAGCTGTACTACCCAACCATTTAAAGCGTTGCTACAAGTTCCTTTAAGCGATCGCCTGTATTGCTAAAGATAGGACAACTATCTTTTTAGTAGCAACTTTTGCTTAAGTTAAGTGAGATTCTACTTTACAAAGATTTTTTATCTGCATGTATTAGTATATACTGAAACTCTAGTTAATACCATTAAGTAATATTTTATACTTTTATTTTTTAAGTAGTAAGAGGAAACCGTAATGGCTTTAGACCCTATTAAGTTTTTTAATGCCTGTAATCCCAGTAAGACTTTAAAAATTGAGAATAAAGAAGACCAACAGTACTATATTGACTTCTCGCCAGTGCGTGGAGGCAATGTAATTCAACGTTTACGGCGGACGATTGCTAATCAACCAGATGAGTCAACCTGCCAATTATTCACTGGACATATTGGCTGTGGTAAATCTACAGAACTATTTCGACTCAAAGATGAATTAGAAAAGCAAGGCTTTCATGTAGTCTACTTTGAGTCCAGTGCTGATTTAGATATGGCAGATGTGGATGTCAGCGATATTTTGTTAGCAATAACTCGTCAAGTTAGCGCCAGTTTAGAAAAGGTTAAAATCAAACTTAGACCAAGCTATTTTGTCGATTTGTTTAATGAAATTGCGGATTTTTTACAAACACCAGTAGTTCCAGAATTTGAATTTTCATTACCTTTGGGAATTGGTAAAGTCACTGCCAAGACTAAAGATAGTCCCAGGCTGCGGAGCCAGTTGCGCCAATACCTAGAACCTCGGACTAGTGGCATATTAGAAGCTATTAATCAACAGGTACTAGAGCGTGCTAAAGAGCAATTGAAGCTACAAGGTTATCAAGGATTAGTGGTAATTATTGATAATCTTGATCGCGTCGATATCTCTCCTAAAGCCTCTGGTCGTTCTCAACCAGAATATCTATTCATTGATCGGGGTGAGCAGTTAAAAAAACTCAATTGTCATTTGGTTTATACCATTCCTCTAGTGTTAATTTTCTCCAATGAATTAAGCACTCTTACTAATCGTTTCGGGATCAAACCTGTAGTATTACCAATGGTGACAGTCAAGAATCGTGAGGGAACCTACAACCTAGAAGGTATGAAGCTACTACAACAAATGGTTTTAGCACGGGCGTTTCCCTGGCTAGGAGAAACGCAACGTTTGAGTCATATTAATGAAGTTTTTGATTCAGATGAAACCTTAGATCGTCTTTGCCGAGTTAGTGGTGGACATGTGCGAAATCTGTTAGTTTTACTTTACAGTTGCTTGCAAGAAGGTGATCCCCCTATTGGGCGGAACTGTCTGGAAATGGTCATCCGCGAGTATCGGGATGATTTGGTATCAGCAATTAGTGATAGCGAGTGGGCGCTACTGCTACAGGTTTTGCAACAGAGGGATAATGTCAAAGGAGAGGACGAATACCAAACTCTTTTACGAAGTATGTTTTTATTTGAATACCGGGATGTTGATGGACGCTGGTTTGATATTAACCCAGCGATCGCAGAATCGAAGAAATTTAAACTATGAGTGACTCTTATCAACCTGAAGATGTAGCTGTCTACAATGAACGCTCCCTGAAAAAACTAATCCGCTCAATTACGAATTCTCAGGGACACTTTGCGTTAATTTTGGCACGTTGTAACTATTGCAGTTTGCGAGACCAGATGGTGCAGCAGATCAAGCAAGAATGTCAAGTTGAGATTCGAGAGCTACATCTGTCAAAATCTATCAAAACACTTTATACAACAATTGAAGCTAACCTGGGAAATCAACTACCTCAAGCTTTGATGATATTTGATTTGGAATTAGTAGATGCAATTGACCAACTTTTAATTTCTACAAATCAGGTAAGAGAGGAGTTTCGTAAGAATTTCCAGTTTCCCATAGTTATTTGGGTAAATGATCAAACCTTCCAAAAATTGATTCAATTAATGCCTGACTTTAAGAGTTGGACAGGTAACTCAATTAAGTTTAAAATTGCTACGAATCAGTTAATCAACAATCTGCACCAAATTGTTAATTCCCTATTTGCAGCAATTATTAATGTCGGTGCTGGAAAGTTTGTGGATAATGCTTACTTAAATCTTGACCTTGGTATTCTCCATTTAGGGGAAATTGATTCTGCTGTTAGAGATTTACAAATATCTATAGAAAAATTAGAGCCTGAACTAGAGGCAAGCTTACAATTTTTGCTAGGTCGGGAAGCAGATGCTAATGGACATAAATCTGAAGCGAAAAATTATTATGATCAAAGTATAGCTGTTTGGGAAAAGAAAGTCAAAAATAACCAAAATCTATCATCTGATGATTTGAAACGTTACGGATGTTTACTTTGGCATCTTGGTTTTTGGTGGGAACAGTATGCGATTTTGCATCGTTCTGAATATTACGAAGCTTGCCTAAAAGCTAAAGATTACTTTCAAAAATGTGTTGAGGGTTTTAGGCAGCAAAAATACCCAGATTTAGCAGCAAAATTTATTAACGCTTGGGGTGAAGTTTTAACCAGATTAGAAGCGTACGATGAGTTAGAAAAAGTTGCGTTAGTAGCTATTGAGCTACACCAAACTTACCCTGAACCAATCAGACTTGCCTACAGTTATGGATTCATGGCTGAGGTATTGCTGAAAAAATCTCAATGGGAAGAGGCTAAAGAATATGCAGAACTAGCATTACAAACGAATGCCAATATTTCCTCAGAAGAAATAATTAATTGTGAGTGGGAACACAAATTTTATAAAAATTTATACTTACTTTTATTAGCAGAAGCTCAACAAAATATTAATCAGGTTCCAGAGGCGATCGCTAATTTAGAAACCGCTCATTCTGAAAGTAATCCTCAACACGATCCACTGCTATATATTCGCATTTTGGCGAAACTGCGATCGCTCTACTTTGACCAAGGTAATTATTTAGAAGCATTCCAAGTTAAACTAGAGCAACGTTCAATTGAGCAACAGTATGGATTACGAGCTTTTGTAGGTGCAGGACGCTTACAATCTAAACTCCAAGTTATTAATCCTGGACTTGCAGTGGCCGATCCAAAAGCAGCAGTAACCCAAGAGATTGCTGCTTCTGGAAGAATGCAAGATGTGAATCGATTGATTGAAAGAATCAGTCGTGATGACCACAAATTGACGGTCATTTATGGTCAATCAGGAGTAGGTAAAAGTTCCCTGGTTCAGGCAGGATTATTACCAGCTTTAAAACAAAGAGCCATAGATGCTCGTGATGTTGTGCCTGTTCTTTTGCAAGTTTATACAGATTGGACAAAACTTTTAGGAAGTCGCTTAGTAGAATCACTAGAAGAAGTTAGAGGCTTAAGCTTTCCTCTGTTTTTAGACTCAATGGCAGGTTTTGTAGAAGAGTTGAATAAAAATATAGAGAAAGGTTTGTTAACTGTTCTGATTTTTGACCAGTTTGAAGAGTTCTTTTTTGCTTATAAAGACCAAGATAAAAGGAGACCGTTTTTTGAATTTATCCGAGATTGTCTTAATATTCCTTATGTAAAAATTATTCTGTCTCTTAGAGAAGATTATCTCCATTATTTACTAGAGTGTAATCGCTTAACCCATTTGGATGCAATTGATAACAACATATTAGATAAAAAAATTCTTTATTACTTAGGGAACTTTTCGCCGGAAGATGCTCGCTCTGTAATTCAAAGCTTAACTGAAAGTTCTCAGTTTTACCTAGAGCCACCGCTAATTGATGAGCTAGTACGAGATTTAGCTAGAGATTTCAACGAAATTCGCCCCATTGAATTACAAGTTGTAGGAGCGCAACTGCAAACTGAGAAAATTACAACTTTGATTCAGTACCAAGAACAAGGCCCTAAAGAAAAATTGGTAGGGCGCTTCTTAGAAGAAGTAGTTAAAGATTGTGGTAACAATAACGAACAGTTCGCCAAGCTAGTTTTGTATTTGTTAACTGATGAAAATAATACTCGTCCTCTGAAAAATCGTGCTGAATTAGAAGCAGATTTAGCATTAGAGCCTGCAAGATTAGATTTAATTTTGAAAATCCTAGTGAAATCAGGCTTAGTATTTCAAGTGCCAGGATTTCCGGCTGACAGATATCAATTGGTTCATGACTATCTAGTACCATTTGTTCGTGAACAACAATCAGCCCGATTAATTGCTGAATTGGAGAAAGAAAAAGAACAACGAAAACTCACCGAAGCCAAACTCAATCAGGTTTTGACACAACAGCTAAGAACTGCACGCAAACAAACTGTTACATTAATAGGATTAATAAGTGCAATAAGTGTAATCGCAGTAGGAGTTACAGCAGCTTACATCAACACTTCCCTGACATCAGATATTTCTTCAAAAGATGACATAGGGCTTGAAGAGCTAGTATCAGCTATTAAAGTAGGTAAAAAACTGAAGTTTTTATCAATAGGGGTGATACCTGAAACTCGGCTAAAGGTTATTTCAAATCTGGGTAATGCAATTCAGAAAATTAAAGAAATCAACCGTGTAGAAGGGTACGATAATAAAGCAATTACAGTCCTTAGTTTTAGCCAAGATAGCAAAATGTTAGCTACGGCAAGTGAAGATGGCAAAGTCAAAATATTGAATATTTCTGATGGTCAAGAAAGAAGCTGGTCAGCTCACAAAAAAAGTGTAACATCTATTAGCTTCAACTCGGATGGAAAAATGTTAGCTACCGTCAGCCAAGATGGTAATGCAAAAATCTGGAATATTCCTGAAGGTAAAAACTGGAGTACTGCTGAATTTAAACCAATAAAAATTTTGAAAATTGATAAAGATGGTCTAGGCTTTATTACATTTAGCCCTAACGATAAACTACTAGCCACTACCACTAAGAATAAAACAGTTAAAATTTGGAGTTGGCAAGATGGTAAACTCTTAAATTTACCACAAAGATTTAATGACAAAAACATAATTGTAAGTTTTAGTCCTGACAACAAGACAGTTGCTACAGGGGGACGGTATGACACTGTTAAACTTTGGAAACTTACACCAAAAAAAATTGAAAATAAGCCTATTGAGATTTATGATTCTGGCACATTTACCATGAATTTCAATAACAATGGTGACGCTATTAGCTTGTTTAATAAACAGGGAAATCTAAGAGTTTGGTCTACTGGTGATAAACCACACCTCATCAAAAGTGTTGAGAATGGTTGTAAGAATTCATTTGGATTGGGAGATTTTATAAATAATAGTTTTGATAACCAATCGGTCATATTCCAGGAGAGTGAAGATAAGAAAAGTTTATACAGAACTAGAATGTTTCAAGCTCAATGTTCTATTTACAATAATTTTAAACATGATGATAGTATTACTTATACAAGCTTTAGTCCTGATAACAAGCTACTTGCATCAGCTAGTAAAGATGGAGTTGTGAAAATTTGGGATATTGAGAACAATAAATTATCCTCATTCCAGAGAACCGATAGATATGAAGATACAAATAGGAAAATAGAGTTTAGTTTTGATGGTCAAACAGTCCCTCTTGGTAGTTCTGACAATAGTATAGAACTTCAAAACCGTAATGGCACTCACATCAAAACTATCCCAGGAGATAGTTCAATTCTTAGCTTTAGTCCAGATAATCAAACCCTTGCAACTGGAAGCTCTGACGATATCTTAAAGCTCTGGAAACTAGATACCAACAAGGAAATTACTTTAAAAGGTAGCACCAATAAGATCACAACCATTGACTTTAGCCCTGATGGTAATTTGGTTGCTGGTGCCAGTGCAGATAATTTTGTTAGACTCTGGCGCAGTAGTGACGGAAAATTTATAGGACATTTAAAGGGAGACACAAAACAAGTTACCAATGTGAGCTTTAGCCCTAATAGTCAGATAATAGCTACTATCAGTCATGACAATAAAGTGCAACTTTGGAATAGCCGCGATCGCAGTTTAATTCAAGCCTTAAAAGTAGATAGTGATAAAGTCACAAGTGTTATATTTAGTCATGATAGCAAGATGCTTGCTCTCGGCGATGACAATTTAGTCAAACTCTATAAAAGTGATGGTACTCCCCTTAAGCCATTGATTGGGCATAATTCCAAGGTACAAAGCGTAGAGTTTAGTCCAAATGACAAAAAGATCATGTCAGTTAGCGCTAATAGTGGTGAGATAAAAATTTGGGATATCAGCAATAGCCAACCACCTCAATCTCTTGAGAACTATATCATGATCAGCGCTAAATTTAGTCCTAATGGCAAGTACATTACTTCTATTAACAAGAATTATACTGTCAACCTATGGACTGTTGAGGGAGAACCACGCCCAACACTCAAAGGACATAATGACACAATCACGAAAGTAGATTTTAGCCCTGATGGTACAAAAATTGTAACTAGCAGTGCTGATAATACTATAAAGATTTGGGATATAAACCAGCTTTTGCTTAAAAAATCCAACTATGAACCTCTGACTTTACAAAAGCACATTAAAGGTGTTAATGATGTTGCGTTTAGTTCTGATAACAAATACATTGCTTCTGCCAGTGCTGATAACACTGTGAATATCTATAACAGCAACGGTAATTTTATCAAACCACTTTCAGGATTTGGTAATAAACCAAATGATGATATTAGCATTGATAAGGTTAGCTTTAGTGCTGATGGAAAAATCATTGGTGCTACTAGCTGCAAAACTTATTTGTCGAATGATATTTATCGTTCTAAGTATATTATGAAGTTTTGGAGTATTGAAGATAATGCCAATTTTCAAGAGTTAAAATCTATTAAAGGTCATGTCAATGTTTTATGTAATAATATAGATTCTTTGATTAGGTTTAATTTTAATAAAAAAACAGTTGCTTTCGTTAGTAAAGATGATAGTTTAAAACTCTGGAATTTAAAAGGCAAGCCGCTAGCAACCTTATCGGGTCATACTGATTGGGTTAATAGTGTTGTATTCAGCCCTAATAAAAAAATCATCGCTTCTGCTAGTGACGACAAAACAGTAAGGTTTTGGAATAGAAATGGTAAATTGCTTAAACCGATTATAAAACAGAGTGATAAAGTCAATAGCGTGAGTTTCACTCATGATGGAAAAATTATTGCTTCCGCTAGTGATGACAAAATTATAAGACTCTGGAATCTTGATGGTAAATTACAAAAACCAACCATTTCTGATCCTGATAAAATTACAAATATACGCTTCCAAGCTGATGATAAAAAGATTGCCTTTGTTAGTGGATCTTCGGCTAAATTGTGGAATTTAGATAATGGAAAAGTTGAACCATTAAAGACTGATTATAGTAGTTATACCTTAAGTTTTGATAATTACAACAGAATGCTGGCTGTTGGTTCTGATTCTAATACAGGTCTATATTTTCTGAATAGTTGGTTTACGAAAGATCCTTACTTACTCTATCCCATCAGTTCTTTCTTAGGCGATCGATTTAACCTTAATACCAATAAGACAATTGAGCTTAATAGCAATGAGGGAAAAATATATCTTAATGATAATTTAGATGATTTACTCAAGCGTGCCTGTAAGTTGGCATCTGGTTATCTGAAAAATAACCCTAATATGAAAAACGATCGCTACCTCTGCGATGATATCACCAGTCAGTAAAAATTGAGTGTAGGGCTAGCCCTGAACATAGGCATCGCCCCCAACTATTTACAGCGTCGCCACAAGTTCCTTTAAGCGATCGCGTCCATCACGAAAAACCGGCCAACCATCCCCTACCAGCACTGCTTCTACTTGACTCAGTTCTGCCAATCTGCAAACAGAAGCAACAGCCTCCTCTCGATTCAGCAGTTTGTCATCCGGCAGTATAGTTAAACTACCGGCTTTGCGTGCCCTGACTAAATCCCCTGTAATCAAAGTTGTCTCCTCCAGTAACAGAGCCAATTCACCGGGAGTTTTCGAGCCTTGGAGTTCAATTACTTTTAACCCAGGTACGAACTCTTCACCATCAGACAGCCAGCGATCGCAAGCTATCGGAAAAGTATCTTTTTCTGCCATAGGGCCAGCTATCTTAGCATAAGTTTGATCGGCAATTTCTTTACTTGCCCTGACATGCTCAGAATTCGTCAGCACAATCCAAACCACACCACCGAGGGATTTCAAATGATTCCAATCATGGTTTGATAGGGCTACTGGATCAATCAAGATGTTTCCATCTGGGCGAATCCAGGCAATCCCATTGAAATCAATATTTCTTGCCGGATTGAAATTAGACCAGCTATAGAGATCGGGACGGTGCAAAGATTTCATGATGATTCTGGATTGGTACTTCAGTAATTGACTATTAATATCAATAATTAAGTATATAGATTATAAGGTTGCATTCCCTCTGAATCTCGAATTTGAGTATACTACGATAAAACTATCGGTATTATGGATTTATCGTAGTTAGAAAAATTCCTGCATAACCGCAATGGAAATCAACGGAGGTATAGGGGTGAGTGAAATTGGGCGTAAAAAAATATCAGCAAAGGCAGATCAGTTTAGCGAGTCGGTGATTCGGGAAATGACGCGGGTGGCATTGCAATATGGTGCAGTAAATTTAGCTCAAGGATTCCCTGATTTTCCCTGTCCCTTGGAGTTGAAACAGGCAGCAAATGAAGCAATAGAGGCAGATGTCAACCAGTATGCCATCACTTGGGGCGATCGCCCATTTCGTCAGGCGATCGCTAACAAAGTTCGTTGGTATCTCGGTTTAGATATCGATCCTGAAACTCAAATCACTGTCACCTGCGGTTCCACGGAAGCAATGGCATCTGTAATGCTGGCGACAGTCGATCCCGGTGACGAAGTAATTGTATTTGAGCCATATTACGAAAATTACGGCCCCGATGCGATTTTAGCTGGTGCTACCCCCCGATACGTGACACTGTATCCTCCCCATTGGACATTTGATGAAGCACAGTTGCGTCAAGCTTTCAATGCCAATACCAAAGCTATTATTATCAACACCCCCCACAACCCCACCGGCAAAGTTTTCACCCGTGAAGAACTCACTCTAATTGCTGAACTTTGTCAAAAGTGGGATGTATTAGCTTTCACAGATGAAATCTACGAACATATTCTCTATGATGACACTCAACATATTGCCCTAGCGACCCTTCCTGGTATGGAAGAACGCACTGTTACCATTAACGGACTATCCAAAACTTATAGTGTCACCGGATGGCGAGTCGGCTACATTTTAGCAAACCCCGAATTAACAGGAGCCATTCGCAAAGTCCATGATTTTCTCACTGTTGGCGCACCTGCACCATTGCAACGAGCCGGAGTTGCCGCCATGCAACTACCACCATCCTATTATGAAGAACTAGCCAAACTTTATCACCAGAAGCGAGACAGCATCTTACAGATTCTCGATAAAGTCGGCATTCCCTACTTCCTTCCCAAAGGAGCCTATTATGTTCTTGCAGATATTTCCAAATTTGGCTATAAAACAGACGTTGAATTCACTTACCATCTAATTAAAAATATTGGTGTTGCTGTAGTTCCAGGTTCCAGCTTTTTCAGCCAACCAGAAAAAGGCCATTCATTAATCAGATTTTGCTTTAGCAAAACACCTGAGACATTAAAAGCAGCGAGCGAGCGCTTACTCAAACTTCAAGCCACCCTACAACCCACATCTTAATCTTCTCTCTGCGCTCTCTGCGCCTCTGCGATTCGTTTCTCTTCAACACTCCAGCTTGATTTTATGGCGATCGCCACCACTGAAAAGCAAAGGAGTTCATAATCATGTTAGGGAGAATTTATATCCCACCACAATTTTATTGAGGAAATTCATCAAAAATGTTACTGCACTTAAGTACTTGGCAAGAAGTCGAAGCTTATTTACAGCAGTCACGGGGTATTATTTTCCCTATTGGTTCCACAGAACAACATGGGCCAACAGGGTTAATTGGTACTGATGCCATTTGTGCAGAAGCGATCGCTCGTGGTGTGGGTGATGCGACTCAAGCGATCGTTGGCCCTACAATCAATGTGGGGATGGCACTGCATCATACTGCTTTTCCTGGTACAATCAGTTTTCGTCCCAGCACTTTAATTCAAGTAGTACGAGATTATGTAACTTGTTTAGCCAAAGCTGGTTTTACCAAGTTTTACTTTATCAATGGACACGGCGGTAACATTGCTACCCTCAAAGCCGCATTCTCAGAAACTTACGCGCATTTAGAAGATTTGCAGATTCCTAATGCCCAACAAGTGCAATGTCAAGTAGCAAACTGGTTTATGTGCAGTTCTGTATATAAGCTGGCTAAAGAATTATATGGAAATCAAGAAGGTTCTCATGCAACCCCAAGTGAAGTAGCTCTCACCCAGTACGTTTATCCAGAGGCGATTAAACAAGCACCCCTTTCACCAGAAGTTGCAAGCGGACATAGAATTTATAGTGCAGCTGACTTTCGAGTACATTACCCCGATGGACGCATGGGTTCAAATCCAGCTTTAGCAACGCCAGAACACGGTAAGCAATTTTATAATTTGGCGGTGAAAGAACTTAGTAATGGGTATTTGGAATTTGTGAACGCAGAATAAGAAGTTTTGAGTAATTTCTGATCAAGCCTTAATACAGTATTTCATAAATTCATGACGAATTGAGTTACTTACTGGGAAGGCTTTGCAAAACTCAATCACCCAACAAACTTGTGAAATCTTGTACTGAGAAATAACAGCATTTTATTTTTTTTTTGTTGACTTGGTATACTCCAAATTTCCCGTAAAAATAAAGTGGCTACAAACCAAGGCTCAAGTAAATAGCGTCTCCAAAGTCTTTTCGGTTCAGACAGCAAGCGATACAACCACTCCAAACCCACCCTTCCCATCCAACGAGGAGGAGTGGGTATTGCTCCTGCTACATAGTCCATACAAGCTCCGCTAGTCAAAATAGTGTTGGCATCAATATATTCTAGATTTTCAGAAATCCAATGCTCTTGGCGTGGCATACCCATTCCTACCATTAATACATGGGGTTTGTAAGCATTAATCGCAGCTAGAGTAGCAAGATTTTCTTGACTATCTTTATCCATATCAATGTAGCCATGAGCGCAAGCAATCTCTAAACCAGGAAACTTCTCGCGCAAAATACTTGCTCCTTGTTCAGCAATTCCAGGTTTTGAACCTAAATAGAATACACGCCAGCCTTTATTAGCTGCTTCCGCCATCAGAGGCCATATCCAATCAGCATAGGTTACTCTTTGTTCTCGTTTTAGAGGAAAACCTAACAATTTTCCAATAAACAATAAAGGCATGCCATCAATATGGATATATTCAGCCTGGGCATAAAAAGCTTGCATTTCAGGGTCATTATGAAAGAGGTAAAGACTATGCAAGTTGTGATTTGCAATAATCCACTTCTGTTGTTTTTCAACAGATTCTTCAATTAATGAATTTAGCTCTGGGATAGAGAGTGCATCAACTTTAACACCAAGAAGTTTATAAGAAAATCGTTTTTTCATGACTTAAGATTTTTATTTGTAGAATTATGAGAGTTAATGTCACAACAAAAGTGATTATTTAAAAATCAATTCCTAACAATATTTAAATAATTTTAAAATTTAAATATTCAGAAAACTTAAGTTTAAAAACTTAACTACGAATGACTTACTTTCATCAGAATTTCGGCGATATTATGGGCTCTTGCATTCCAAGAATATTTTTCTGTAATTAAAGTATATGCTGTATCTACAAGTGATTGATATTTATCAAAATTTGAGGCTGCATCCAAAACTGTATTAGCAACTTCTTCAGTAGAATATCCTGTAACTAGAAGATGTTCCAAATGTCGAAACTCTTCTAAACCTCGCAAGCCTTCTGGTGTTGATACAACTAACTTTTTACTAGCAAAATAATCCAAAGCTTTATTACGAGCGCCACCTGCTACTGCTTGTTTTGAGAATGGTAGCAAAGCAATATCCGCATATTTAACATGGTCAACAAAATCCTCTCTTTTTGGTAAAAACCCTAAAAAATAAATATTAGAAGGTATTGGTTCTGAAATATCGCTACCATCCCTACCTATAACAACAAAATGTATTTTTTCCTGATGACTTTCCAGGTATTTTGCAACCTCAACAGTCATTGATACAGACATATCATTACTTGGAAACTGAAATGTTTTAGGAGCAATAAGAACCACAATCTTTGCTGGTCTAAATGCTTGATATGGGTCTTTGCTCAACAACAATTCAGTATTTAGTAAGTCTTCAGTAACTCCATTCCCAATACTATAAATTTCCTGTGGAGTTTTACCGTACCACTGGGAAATTAGTTTGGGAATAGAGTCACCTGCTGCAATAATTGGACTACCAGAAAATATTAAAATTCCCTGAGCAATATATGTCTTAATACATTGTACAAACTCTTTGAAAGGATTGGCAACAGAAAACAAACGCATCCAGTATTCATACGCTGAAAATGTATGAAAATCTAATACAAGAAAGGAATTTTTATGTTTCCTAAGCTTAAGTGAAATTAAAGCAGCTAATCCAGGTAAAGTTTCTTGAGCATAAACGATATCTGGACAAAACTCATCGACACACTTTTCTATAGTTTGAATATATGACTTTAGGCTTCTCGATCCAACCGAAATAGAAGGAGCATAGTTAACAGATGAGCAATCTAATCCTATCTGAAAAACATCAAAATCTTTAGTAAGATATTGTCCTAGATAAAAAGGTCTAGTAAATGCACCAAATGGTTGTCTTGAATCCAGAGTTGAGACAATTAGTAAGCGTTTTCCCATAACATGTTTGATTATTTCAACATTTAATAAATTGAACTTTTTAAAAGTTTTTTAACTTGCTTAGATAGTTATAAATTATCTAAATATTATTCGTTAAAAATCCTATTAGCAAAATTATATTTCCGAGTTAGTTTGGCTGATATCATCAGAGAATGTAGGAGAAATTGCCAAGTTTTTGTAACCAATAATTGCTCTAATGTAGGGTAAAAACCAGTAAAATATCCATAATGGCCCAGAGTGCCTCATACAAAATACAGTCCAGGGTTTTAATGGAAATCCTTTAATTTGCAGTACTTTTTTCAAGCGCTGCAATATAGTTAAATTGGTATCTACCCAACTATTACGAATGGAATTTTTAGTACAAGTACCAATATATCCAGGGGCTACCCATATTTGACAACCTAATTTACGCGCTCTGAGGGCGTAATCTAAATCTCCTAAACTGTGAATAAAAGCTGTATCAATATTGCCAACCTTTGCAGCAACAGTTTTAGGAATTAACACACAGTTACCATACATAGCATCACATTGTTGGATAATCGAACTTGGTTCTAAAAACTCAAATTTGTTGGAGTACCATTTTTTAGATTTTACTGCACCTCCATAAGTTGCTTTTCCTGTCATTGGATCTTTAGTTGAACCAACTACAATTGAGTCTGGATAACCTTGCTCAGATAAATTTTGATGAATCTGCAATAATTTACTGATAGCATTAGCTTCTAGAAATGTGTCATCATTCAACCACAGATAATAGTCATATTGATTTTTTATCGCCTCACCAAAGGCGAGATGCATCCCTCCCACCCAAAATAAGTTGCCATTACCCTGAAGAATATGTACCTCTGGATATTCTGCTTTGACGGCTTGTGCAGTTCCATCCGAACTACCATCATCAGTTAGGTAGACATCACAATTAGTTTTTTGCTCATATAAAGTGTGTAAACAAGCGAGAGTTATATTACGCCTGTTATGACAGGTCATAACTACAGCTATATTTGCTTTTTTCATCATATTTACCTTATGTAATTTATTTGGAAAATATCAATGCAGCTATTTTGATTACGTTTAAAGTTTAGCCATTTTTTCTATCCAACCACTTAAATTAATATCTAAATTAAAATTTCGTAATTTTTGTTCCATTCTTCTAACTACCAACATATATCGATGCAAAACTGATACGCGAGGCATTTGGAGTCTGACAACCTCTTGACATAACCATCGATATTTATCGGAATCTATATTAAGCTTCTTTAATTTTTTGATTTGTGCATTCCAATCGTTATAAAAGAATAAGTTAAAATAATGAATTGATATAATATCATTCCAATGTTTGATTTGTAGTTCTGGTGATAAGCGGTTATGTAAAGGCAATGGATAACTATAATTAGAAGGAAGATGTTCGATATTTTCTTCCAATGCACATAAAGTTACAGATAAAACAGACTGCTCAACAAAATAAATACCTTGAGGAGGAGTGATATCAAGACGCATTACTTTTTCAAAATTCTCTTTCCAAGCTGTAAATATACCTGCACTCCTTCTCACAACAACCAAACCCGAATTCCAATAAGCTCTAATTTTTTTCTTACCGATTGGTGTTTCAACAAATACCTCACGCTTTACCCCCAACACTTCATATAATTTTTGCCAGTACCATTCTTGAGAGTCTCGCAAACCTGTAGAACCAATTCCTTGACCATACTCAGGACGTAACCGAGCGTTACAATTTGCGGGTAATAAAAATTCTTTTGGTTCAGAGAAAAAGCATTTGTCACTGTCCAGAAAAACTAATATTTCTGCATCAATATTTTGTTCTGCATAGGCACAAGTTAGGGGCTTATTTGCTAAATAATATTCATGGAATTCTTGATTTATCGGAAGTTGTTGATGATTTACCTGCAACGCTTCAAAAGCTTTTTGGGTTTGCTTTGATATAGGTTCACCCACTCTAGGATGAAAACTATATATAGGTGTATCTTTCAATTCTCCACAGAACTTACGAATACTTTCTGCAAGCATTAAAGATTGAGCCTCTAAACGCCCAGGTTCTGTACAAATTATAAAAGCTATAGGAATTGACATATTATGAAGTATTGATTTACTAAGTTAGTTACTAAATGAAGATTTCTTTGTTATCATCAATATTTCCTGGAACAAAGCTGAATAGCGACGTGCTTGGAGTTCCAGAGTAAATTCTTGTTCTGCTTTTTTGCGAGCATAGAATGACAATTTTTCTAACCTCTGCTCATTTTCAAGTACCCAGGCAATTCCTTTGGCGAAATCGTCAACTTCATAAGGGTTAGCTAAATAGCCGTTTTCCTGATGATCGACAATATCTTTTAAACCAGTAGAATTAAATGCAACGACTGGAGTACCGCAAGCAAGAGATTCAGAAGCTGTTTGTCCAAAAGATTCTTGCAGAGACGGTACAAGCATCACATCAGCTGCTGAGTAAACAGTTGCTAAAGAGATATCATCATATAAATGCCCTAAATAGTATGTTTTGAATCCTAAATCAGGCGGATTTTCAGGTTGAGATGCCCCAAAGATCACTACTTCAAAATCCTTGTTACCCCCAGATTTGCTCAATCCTTGTAAAGCTGGCTGCAACAAATGAAATCCTTTATTGCGATCGCTTGTTGCTTCTATTGCTCCAAAGAGAATTAGCTTCTTATCTTGAGGTAACTTCAGTGTTTCTCGTGCAAAATGTTGATTAATAGGTCGATATTTTTGGGTATCTAATCCGTGAGGAATCACCTCGATTCGCAAATTCTGGAACAAAGAACTAGAACGAGCGCACTCTGCTAACCAAGAACTTGGGGAAACCAGAGTTAAGTTAAGATTTTTCCAAGCTTTTACTTTGCGCCGCCATACCCAACGGGATAAATCCCATTCATTACTACTGTTGAGTTGGGGGCAAGCTCCACAAGATATTTTGTAGCGATCGCATTCTCCAATAACGTGGCATCCTCCAGTAAAACCCCACATATCATGGAGAGTCCAAACTAAAGGACGCTTCAATTTAGGTAACGTTTCTATTTGTATGAAAGCTGCGCTAATCCAATGCAAGTTGATTATATCTGGATTAATCTGGGCAACTTTAGGGATAACTCTATCTGGCAACCATTGAATAAAAAATGGAGTAGGTTTCTTTTGAGGATAAAGCTTTAATGGTAGGCTTTCAAATGTGATTTTAGCTTTAGCAATGCCTTGAAATAGCCTAAGCTTCGGGGCAATTACTGTTTTATCATTACTAGATTTTTCTTGAACTAGCATTTGTGACTGTAGCCCTATATCTTGCAAACCTGTGTGCAAGCGATATGCAGCCCTTGCAGCACCTCCACCAATATCCTGAGTACTAAGATGTAAAACTTTCATTATCTTTCACTGCGTAATTACTAACTAAAATATTCTTATGATTTCGTTGATATTCCAGAGTCAAAGATAACGAAGTAGTGACATACATTAACCAATTCCAACTGGGAGTTAATAACCTAGCTTCTGAAAAATTAACTATTACAATGATAATTAGCATCTGCATTGGCCAATAATCTTCAGGTTTTTTAGCAATAGAAATAATTCGAGTAAATGCCATTATAAAGAACCGGATAAACCCTGCCGCGAAAGTCAAAAAACCTAAAAACCCTAATTCTAACAATAGTTCTAAAAAACCATTGTGGGCATTACTTGCCCAATCATAAGTAGCTCTTAAATTAGATGCATCAGTACTAGTCCAAAACCCAGAAAATCCATAACCTAGCCAGGGTCTTTCCCAAATCTTGGACATCACTAGCTCCCAGAGATCGGAACGTCCATTAAAGGTAAGGTCTTTCCCAGAAGTACCAACGACAGTATCAGCATTGTTAACAAGTATTGTTACACCAACAATTAGTAACATTAATGCTGAAGTAATCATAATAACTTGTAATTTATAATTAGTTTTTTGAAAAGATTTATAAATCGGTAAAAGTAAGATCATTGTTAATAGAATTGTTAAAGATGTTGTTGAACGCGAAAGGATAATTAGAGATACAGATATCCCACAGATTCCCCACATCAACCAACGATATCGATTGCTACTAAGAGCAAGGTGCAAAAAAACTCCTGCACTCCAAGCCATCATGTATCCTAATTCATTTTTATGACCATAGATTCCGCTCCACATATCTACTAATTCAGGCGATTTGTGAATATAACCAGGTATAAATGCAGAAAATAGCATTGATAATAATGCAGATGCACCAAGGGCCCAAGCGATTAGTCTCATTTGTTCGCGGAGAGAATAACGCATTGCCAAATAGATTGCCAGAAAATATAGTCTGATTAAACCTCTCATATAAGTAAGACTTGAACCTAAGTCTCCTGACCACAAAATAGAAAATGCAACTATTGTTAATAAAAGAAACTGTAATGGGCTTCTAGTAATTACATAAAGAAAGCCTTTCCAGTATAAAAGTAGAAAATAAAATAGAATTAAATATGAAACTATATTGAATATAGTATCTAGCTTATCACCTCCAAGAGTAGATATAGAGATATCTTGTGCAGGATGTATGGTCAATGCCCCTACAGTAATGAGTAATAGTAAGATAGTTAATATTTTTTCTGTTAACTTTACCTTAGTTTCTGACATTTCATTGGTCATGAATTTCCTAGATTAGTTACTATTTTTTCAATGCTGAGTAATTTAATTTTTTCTTCAATTCTTCTTTAAAAATATCTAATGCAGTTGCTTTATAAACGGTTTTTTGTGTAAAAATATCTGCTTCTATATTTCTCACAATAAATGGTGGATGCTTTAAGGGAAATTCCATTGCTTCCATCGACATGTTAATAAATGAAAATTCTTGCTTAGAATTAAAATGAGTCGCGTCTGCACCAACACCAACATTAGAAATTAAATTAACATTGGGAATAATGCTTAAACTACCCTGCATCCAGCAAGCAAATGTCCATTGATAATCCCAGGTTATACCTGTAGGATTGTTATAAACAGACCGAAATACTCGTCGCCAATAGTTTACTGCTTTCGGATCGATAAGAATATCATGTAAAAGGTTTTCTGCTTCTACTTCCTTCCAGAGTTTGATAGTCAAATCGTAATGTTGCCAAGCACGCCTCCAACTTGCCCAACCCCAACAGTGGTTATAGCGAGAAAAATAATAACTGTAATTTGTGCGTTTTCGTCCAAATTGAACATTTTGGGCAGATATCGTAGCGATTCTAGTATCATGTCTATATTTTTCCAGTAATTCTTCACTAAATCTGAAAAAAGTCGGGTGAGGAATACAATCATCTTCTAAGATAATTGTCTCTTCAACATTATTAAATACCCAATCTAAGCCACTAGATACTCGTTTCGCGCAACCTAAGTTGATATCAGAATAGTTCTTAATAACTTCACATCCCCAATCAACTTTTTCAATAATTGCCCTAGTTTCTTCGCATTTTTCCGCCTCACCTTCACGGTGGCTACGGGGGCCATCTGCAATGACAAAAAGTTTTTTTGGCTTGGCTTGGCGAATAGCTTGAAAAACTTTCTCTGTTTTTTGTAACCGATTAAAAATAATAAGAGTTACTGGTGTTTGCATTTTTGATTAATTTGGCTAATTTCATTGGGAGACAAAGGTTAAAGATAACAATTAAACTTTATAAAAAAGAAGTAGCGATCGCACCTGAATGTTAAATATTTTTTGTGTTCTTTTATCAAATGCATTGCATATAAAAGCAGCAGAAGCTTGAGATATTATGGTTGCGATCGCAGCCCCAAAACCTCCATATTTAGGAATAAACAAGAAATTAAGAATAATATTTAGTATTGCCCCAAATAAAGTTTTTCCTAAAGAAACATGGTTCAAACTTTCAGCGATAAACCACGGTGATGTCGCAAGACCCATAAATACAAACAAAGAAGTCCAAATATGAACTGCTAATATTGGGCCTGCTTCTGCATATCCACTTCCAAACATCAGCATAATTATCTTGTCAGATAAAAATGTCATTGGCAGAGCAATTGCAAAAGATATACATGTCAGGAGACGTAGTAATTGTCCTATACGCTGATAATAAAGACTTTCTGATTTTTCCTTAGCTGCGTAAATTGAAGGAGCTACTGAAGAGACAATGGCGGCCGGAATAAAATACCAAATTTCAGAAACTCTGACAGCAGCAGAATAAATTCCAACTTCGCTATCTCCGATCATTTGACCTAACATTACCTGATCGATTCTCATAAAAATCATGATGGCGAACCCCGAAAAAATGAGAGGTAAACTCTCTTTTAAAAGAGTTTTAGCAGCATTAAAACTCCAACGCCATAACAATATCGAAGCTCCTCTGATTTGGTAAACAATCAGCAAGCCGATTGCGCTCATGACAAATTCTGCTAATGTTACCCAAGCAAAAGCTAACAATGGTGCTTTTGTTAAAATTAGTCCTATTTTGATAATAGTATTGAGCAGAAAGGCTATATTCTTAGCGATTACACTGTATTTCGATTGCACCTGTGATTGAAACCACAGTTCTATGGTATCAGCCGCCCTGAAAATTCCTGCCATTCCTAAAATTGCAACTAGCCATATTTTCAGTGTTTCATGCTCACCTAAGAAGAACATACTACCAACCGCTAATAAGACAGAAGCAATTCCACCTAGAAACTTTAACCAAAAAGTGGTTCCTAAAATTTCCTCTTTGTTTGATGATTGACGGACAATATGGCGAATTACTACGTCGTCTAGTCCGAGAGTAAAAATCGGACTAAATAAGCTAACAAAGGCTAAAACATAGTTAAAAAGACCATACTGCTGTACTCCTAAATAGCGTGCTACCCATACTCCTACTACCAAGCTTGCACCCATACGAAGAATACGGTCAGCAAACAACCAACCTGTATTGGCAATAATTGCCCGCAGCCCAGAACGAGATTTTAATTGTGATAAGCTTTTAAAATTTAATTTACTTAGCATTATCCTTTCTTAACCATGTGAAACTCTCCATCAATATGCAATTTTTTGCTAGTTTACTAAACTAATCTATTTTGATTAATTTAGTCCAGATTTTCTAAAATCATTAGCTAACATTTTTTAGTTTGCCAGCTATAAAAGTTTTTAAAAAGTAGTTAAATAATAAAATAATGCCCTTTGTTTTCCAATAAAAACTACGTTCGAATAAAAATATTATTTTTAAATATGAAATAAAATCTGGAACTTTTGGGCATGGTATTGTTTTTAGCTCATCAAGAGATTTAAATGCCAACAATAATGGTAAACTAAAATAATTCTTTTGAATGATGTAATTAAATAAAGAATTTCGTTTCAAAAATCTTTTGTATTCATAGTTTTTGTCTATATCTAAAAATTTCTTATTATGATAATGATTATTTTGATGTATTCTGTACATCACTAAAGGACTAGACATATAAAACTTTTTAGCCCCTACCAAAGAGGCTCCCCATACCAGACAGTCATCAGCCCTTACACGCCAATCTTCTGTATTTGGAATAGGTAAAAATTTACTGATTATTTCTCGACGCATTGACAATGTTGAAGTTATTGAACCAATCCATTCACCATTGCATAAAGTTCTGATTACTGAATAACCCAAATCTACATCAACTCTATCAGTTTGAAATATTCCTTCTATTGCCCCAAATTTCTTATATGCACAAAAGAGGAAGTCACATTCACTACGTCTCTTATAAAAACTTAGGGCAGTTTCTAAATATTGAGGTTCGTAAATATCATCAGCATCTAAAAAAAATAAAATTTCTCCAGTGGCGGCTAAAAAACCTTCGTTAAAGGATGATAATTGTCCTTGATTTTTTTCTTTGAAGATACATTTAATATTATCTGCTTGAGTAAATTTAGCGATAAGTTCCGCAGAGTTATCTGTGGATGCGTCATCAACAACAATAATTTCATCAAATTTAACCGTTTGATTTAAAGCACTATCAATTGCCTCTGAAATAAATTCAGCGTAATTGTAGTTATTAATTAAACAAGATGTTCTTATTTTGTTTTTATCCATATAAAATCAAAATGCCTCCAGAATAAAAATTCAACTTTGCCATTTATTACGATTAACGATCTTTGGAAAATTTTGTTAAACTGCTAGATACTAAATCTTGTTCAATTTGTGGCTTTTTGCTTTCAGGTAAATAATTATGAGACTCATTTTTAATATTTACACCATTAATAACTATCCCTAATACCTTTTGACCTGACTGATTTAAAAATTCTTTAGCTGAATTGGCACTGTTCAAATCAACGACTCCAGGACGAACGACCAATAGGATACCGTCAGTTAGTGTGCTTAAAACAGCGGCATCTGCTATTCCTGACAAAGGTGGCGTATCAAAAATAACTAGATCGTAATCCCTGCCAAAGTTACTTATCAATGTTGCCATCCGTTGAGAATCTAGTAGTGCTACTGGATTGGGGGGCAAAACTCCAGATGTTAAAACTTCTAGATTAGGCATCACTTCTTGAGTAACCGTATCTAAAGAAACTTGCCCAACGACTACATTACTTAGTCCAACTGTATTGTTGAGTCCCCAGATATGATGCTGTATGGGATTACGCATATCTGCATCCACCAACAAGACTCGACGACCCGCTTGAGCCATAGTCACAGCTAAATTTGCAGATACGTCAGACTTTCCTTCTTTGGCAACGGAACTTGTGATTACAATGCTTTTGAGCGGTTTATCAGAACAGAGAAATTTTAAGTTTACTTGGAGTATTTGGTAGGCGTTACCAAGAGGAAAATAAGGAATATCTCTGCCAATAATTTTGGGAATAGGTCTATCAATTCCTCCTATGGAAGAATGAGTTTTACTATTTTTACTTTGTGCAGGAATCACTCCTAAAACAGTGTATCTCAAGACTTCTTTAGCCTCTTTAACTGTCTTCACTGAACGGTCTATCAAGTCTAAGCTAAAGGCAACAATGATACCCAAGAAAAGACCAACTGCTCCTCCACCAACAAGAAACAGGATTTTGCGAGGCCCTTCTGCTTTATCAGGGACTAAAGCTAAAGAAATGACACGAGCATTAGGAATTTTTTGGTTCTGTACAATATCAATTTCTTGGCGTTTCTTTAAGAGTGTTTCGTAAGTTGTTTGAGCCGCTTGCAGTTTCCGTTCTAGCTCTCGTTGAGTCTGTTCTAGTCTTGGTAAATTATTTGCTCGTTTGATGTAAGCATCTTGCTGTCGCAGAAGGGTAGATATTTGTCTTTCTAGACCAACACGTTCTGCTTGAGCGCGAGTAATATCTGCAATTAAGTTTTGGCGTAGTTGTCCAATCTGTAAACTTCCTTCTGATACTGGTGCTTTCCCAGCGACTTGTCCTGTCCGCTCTTTTAGTAAATTCTTAAGAGCTACAACTTTATCTTCTAAGTTAGTAATTGTAGGGTGTTCAGGGGAAAAACGAGTCCGTTCTATTGCTAGTTGACTTTCTGTTTCTTGAAGTTGGATAAGCACTTTCTGAACTCCAGGTGCTTGGCTCAAGTCAGATGCGATTACACCTTGACGTGAATCTAACTGAGCTTCACTACCTAACTGTTCTAAACGACCTTTGACATCATCTAGTTGAGCTTGAGCTTGAGAAATTTGGTTTCCTAGCTTAGATATTGTATCAACTGCTGCGGCTGCTTCTTGTCCCAAAACAACAACTTTATTCTGTTCTTTAAATACCCGCAGTTTTGATTCGGCTCTTCTGACAACTTCCTCGGCTTTGGGTACTTCTGTTACGAGAACCCCTTTGGCTGTCCGTGCTTCATCCTGATTAGCCTGGATATTTAAATCGATATAATTTTTGATAACTTCATTGACGATTTTAGCAGCTAATTCAGGATTACTACCTTTATAAGAAATTTGTACAACATCAGTGCCTTTAATTCCTTCTATTTTTAGTTGGCTTGCCAAGTCACGAATCGATAGCGATTTACCTTTATTATCTTTGAGGTTGAGGGATTTAATTGTTTTGTCAATCACTGGATTTGAGCCAATAACTCTCACTTGAGTTTCCAGAGGATTGTCATTGATATTCAAAGCTTCCAGTCGTCCTATATCTTCGGGTAAGCCTGTTAGTGAGGAAGATCGATTTGTTTTAATCATCAAACTCCCTTCTGCTTTGTAGAAGGGTTTTAGCGAAAATGCATACAAGCATCCAAGAGTAACAGCGATACTAAAGATTCCGACTAGAGGTAGCCAACGCCGTTGAACAACTTCTAAGTATTTCTGAATATTTACTTCTTCAAATTGTGGTAAAGATTCCATTGCCATAATATATACAGATTCAATAAAAAAGTTTATTTACTTACAGAAAATATTTCTATTTTTCAGTATTTTATTGGTGAGCAGGACTTTAATCTAATGGAGATAGCAATACTTAAGTTGCATTAATTGTCAACTAACGTCCTTTGATTAAGGTTGTTCAAAAAGCAATGGACTAACCTATATAAATTGAGCAGCCGAATTTTTAGTCAAGTTGCTTGATATTATCATGATCGTAAAAAAGAATAACTCACAAGTTTCTTCTGATTTATTCACTTTCGATTTTTTGTTAACTTTGCTTTTTTTGCAAATTTTAACTTTTTGTTAGTACTGATGCAAACATTCGTTAGTAATATAACAATCAACATCATATTATGTGAGAACACTGAATTGCATAACTTTACAAAAAATTCATACAACTTGCTAGTAGATTTGCTACCCGTTCATTAACCTTGAAAAAGCAAGAGGAATTACTACCTTAAGAGTAAGGAATATAGCAATTGTGCTGCCTGCCGTCTAAATAATTTAATTAGTTCATAGATATAATTTTTAGAGTAAAAGCAGCCACCTTTAAAGACTGGATGAATATCTATATAAGTTTAAAAGCTTTCAGAAAGAATTAGTTTTTTATCTAAATAATGATAAATTTTGGAAATGATAGGTACTGAAAATACTAAGGTTATAAAGTTATGTGATTTGAGTGTCAAGGTTGTAATAGCTTGTACTCAGTTTAATTTTCTAAGACTGGTTAAAGATTTTTTCTGATATCGGTTGCAGTATAAATTTTTAATCCAGTAAAGTTCCAATTCTTGGGTTTATATCCCGTATTCTAGGTTTACCCTTAAACTTGCAATTGGCTTGTTTTTATTTGGCAATATACACAAAATACTCCTTCCAAAACTTTATGACACTATATATGTTGTGCTATCTATGTAAGCGTATAGTAACACGCAGGATAGATAAACGGCTAGTAAGTAAGTTGGGACAATAAAACCAAATTATGTAAAGAAAGATAAACTGAGCTACGATCCCCTTCCCTTCGCTCTTTGTGAAATTCTGGTGCTGGAACTCAACACTTGAACTTCTCTCTGCATATTGTTTTGTATCAACAATAAATTTTTACAGGTTTTTTTCTAAGTAACACTACATAAAGGTATTAATAAATACGGGTATTTGGCAAGGAGATAACAAGTGAGTATTAAATTCCGACATGCTTAGAGTATGGATTGCTTAACTGCCTTCTCCCAGACTAAAGTCGCCATCTGGCTTGAGTTTGCTATACTTTTAATTAAGTTTAGCTATATTTCTTATAACTTGTGTTAACCTGAAGTACCCAAACTACGCTGCTATTTTTTGGTTGCCTTATCTAGCAAATTGTAGTTTTTGAAGTGACATTAAGTGTTGAAAGATTGAATTATGAAATCATTTTCTATCACCTTATTCTTTATGATTAGCGCAATCATTTTTCATGAGAGTGTCTATGCTAACCAAGAAAATGTTCCGATAACATCAGCCGATACTCTGAAGGAGCGGTTTCACGATCGCAATCAGGCTGGAGTTTTATTGACGGAACCAGCGACAATTACCACTACATGGAGCAATTTTACGGGACAGACTAATAATTCTCAACAAACTGCTGAATCAATTTCGTTAGTACAGGAGCAAGGATGCCAAAAGATTAACCCGCTTGAATTCATCAATAATCCCGGTGCTTTCTTTAAGGAATGTCAGAAGCCAACAAATACTCCAAGTTCTCAAAGTAGTGAGCCAATTGAGTATCTTAAAGTTCCTAAACTCGATTCTGGTATTAGTGTGACAGTTACTAAATTTTGATATAGGCATTTTTTTTCTAAAGATAACTAATTTTTGCTAATGTAATTTATCTAGAGAATTTACGCTAAAACATGGAAAAAATGTTTGTGCTGGCTGCTTTAGCCCAAAGTAGAAAAGCTTTGCCGGAATGTTTAGCAAATCTACCAGTAGGCTGTGTAATCGTAGATGTCCAAGAGATAGTAGCTCAAGGGTACACGCAAGTACTAGAAAAACACCATACTGAGGCTGATGCAAATAGATTCAAGGCAAAGTTTTCGACTTTTTGAAAATGAATGTACGTAACTCTTGAACCTTGTTATTTTCATGGACGCACATCTGTATGTGCTTTAGCGATCGCAGTTGTTACTGTCTAGTTAAGTACGATCCTTGATGCTAATGTAACTGTTGTTACCATTTGTAGGTTAAAAAATGTTTACAAGCAATCAAATTAATAATACTGTATTCAATGTAGATGTCTGCGTGCAGTATGACACAAGTACAATTGTCACAGATACATGGGTTTTCATCATCCTAATCCTGAATACAAGTATTTAACCGAACTCGTGAAGAAAGCTGTTTTTGATTGGGAGAAATCCTTTCTTTGAGCTTCAACGATTGCTCGCTATGTACCCTACTTGATTCTCTAATAAAAAATATAGGTAAAAATAGATATTTTATCTTGAATTAATTCTACTTGATTAAAAGTATATTGAAGTAAAAGCAGGGTATTAAAATTTTATTTGGATAATTTAATAGTTCTAAATTATATTTGTATTGGCTGTTAGCAACTTAGATTATAAAATAGTTGCCTTGGTAAATATTTCATTTTTTCGATAACTAAAGTAGATAATTTAACTAAAGATAATTGTGTCTAAAAATATGCGACTTTTAACAAAAAATAGGTGTGATTTTTTTTAAATGATATAGTGATAATACTCTGGGGAATTGATTTGTGACTGGTGATAATGTTAGTATTATGGGGTGGGTTGATTTTGGGTTTATTATCTCCAACAATTGACTTGTAATGTATCATAGACCAGAATTCATCAGTATTGCTAATTGATTAGCAGTGTGAAATGGCTATAGGTCTTAATATCTAGACTTGATACCACTAAATTGATGAGGTTACAGAGGAGCAAATAACCATGAGCAACTTAACATCTCCACCTACCGAAGTTCAAAAAACGAAGAAAAAAAGTTTAGCCGCAGATAAAAAACCTCGATCTACAGATGATATTGTGCGTAGTTATCTGCAAGAGATCGGGCGTGTAGATTTGTTGACTCGTGAACAAGAGGTTATTTTTGCCCAACAAGTGCAGCTAATGATGAATTTGTTAGCTGTTAAAGAAGAATTGGCTGTTAAATTAAACCACGAACCCACGCTTCAAGAATGGGCAAATGGGGCGGAGTTAGGTGTTGAGGTACTAGAGCAACAGCTAAATCAAGGACACCAAGCCAAGCAAAAAATGATTCAAGCTAATCTCCGGTTGGTGGTAGCAGTGGCTAAGAAATACCAGCACCGCAATCTGGAATTTATGGATCTAATTCAAGAAGGGACTTTGGGCTTAGAGCGAGGGGTGGATAAATTTGATCCTGCTCTTGGCTATAAGTTTTCTACTTACGCTTACTGGTGGATTCGTCAAGGAATCACGCGAGCGATCGCTCAACAAGGACGGACAATTCGCTTACCGATCCATGTTTTTGAGAAACTGAATAAAATTAAACGGGTACAGCGAGAATTATCTCAGCAGCTAGGTCGGGTTCCAACTACTGCTGAAATTGCGAATGCATTATCTTTGACACCTAGCCAAGTTAGAGAGTGTTTATATTTGGCGCGTCAACCTTTCTCGCTAGAAGCGCGAGTTGGCGAACAACAAGATACAGAATTACAGGATATTCTGGAAGATGATGGCCCTTCTCCTGAAGACTATGCTGTTGAAGAATCTCTCCACCAAGATTTACATGATTTGTTGGCAAAGTTGTCTCCGCAACAGCGAGAAATATTAACCCTGCGCTTTGGTCTGACTGATGGCTATGAACTTTCTTTAGCACAAATTGGCGATCGCATGGGTATTAGTCGAGAACGGGTACGTCAGATTGAGCAAAAAGCTCTTAGTCTTCTGCGACGACAAAAGGAGCAAGTAAGGAGTTATCTAGCTAGTTAAGGTTATTTTTTCCCAATTCACCATAATGACTGTATGTATAAAATTCGGTCATTTTGGGAGAAAATAAACCTAAGTAATCTCTATCAAAGATTTGATATGGGCACATCAAAGACAGTGCAACAATTGCAAGCGCAATGGGTGAATTCTGAGAACTTTCAGCGTTATGGACAGGTGGTTTTCCCAAGTCTTGATGGTAAAGGTTACGATTCGGAAGATGCCCGGTTAAACCTGCAAAATGGGATTCCACGATTTTATATTATGCGGTTGGAGAAGAGAGGGCGAAAGTTTCATAAAATTACTCGCCATCAGCAATGCACTCAATGTTTAGGTTCTTTGGAAGGGAAGGATTGGTTAATTGCTGTTTGTCCTCCTGATAATGATGTGAACGAACCAGCATTAGAAGAGATTGCTGCTTTTCGGATTCCGGGGAATTGTTTTATCAAGCTACATGAGGGGACTTGGCACGCTGGCCCCCATTTTGACCATGAAGCTGTGGATTTTTATAATTTGGAATTAGCTGATACTAATGTGGTGGATCATTTCACTCATGACTTTTTTAAGAGCGATCAATTAGAATTTGAGATGGTTTAAGGAAATTAACGAACCACAGAGGCGCAGAGAACACAGAGAGAAGAGAAATAGAGAGGATTTTTGCGTCTGTTTTGGAATGTTCAGGACTTACGCAGAAAGGCAGTGAAAGCCTTAATTTTTTGTAGGGGCGATTCATGAATTGCCCCTAATAGTCTTTTGGCAGTTAGAGAGACTCGATAAATAGCCGTCTCTATAGGGAATTTATCCATCAATTATTTATTGATAGACTATTAGGACAGATGCTGTAACAAAGAGTTTTAACCCAATGCCGATTTTAAATCACTTTCCGCTTGTGCCAATGCATCTGGTAATTTACTCGCATCGCGTCCGCCGGCTTGAGCTAAGTTCGGTCTTCCACCGCCGCCACCACCGCAGATTTTAGCGATCGCACCGACAAATTTACCAGCTTGCAAACCTTTTTTGTTAACCTCTTGACTAAAAGCTGCAACTATGCTCACTTTATCGGCTTCGGGAACAGAACCCAGCACTACTGCACCGTTACCGATTTTTTGCAGTAGGCGTTCGGCTGCGGTTTTTAATGATTCTGGATCGACATCTTCTAATTGGGCGATGATAATTTTATGATCGCCTACAGTTTCGGCTGTTTGCAGTAAGCTGTCAGATTTAGCGATCGCTAACTGTACCTTCAAGGTTTCCAATTCCTTCTGGCTAGTTCTGAGTTCGCTTTGCAGACTTGTAATTCTGTCTGGTAATTCTTCAGGCTTAACTTTAAAGCGATCGCTCAAATCTTTAACTACTTTATCCCGAAGATTGAGATAATCTAGTATTGCCGGCCCCGAAACAGCTTCAATGCGCCGCACCCCAGAAGCCACACCAGCTTCAGAAATAATCTTGAACACGCCAATCTCAGCCGTATTGCTAACATGAGTTCCACCGCACAGTTCCATTGATACATTGGGGAAGTCAATTACCCGCACTTCGTCACCGTATTTTTCACCGAACATAGCAACAGCACCCTTAGCTTTAGCCTCTGCTAAAGGTAATACTTCCACTTGTGCAGCGTGGGCTTCAGCAATCCAAGCGTTCACCTGTTCTTCAATTTGTTGAACTTCTTCTGCTGTCAACGCGCGGGGACAGTTGAAGTCAAAGCGCAACCTGTCAAAGGAAACCAAGGAACCAGCTTGAGATATGCCATCATCAACGATTTTTTTTAAAGCCGCTTGTAACAGGTGCGTTGCGGTATGGTTAGCTTGGGCGCGACGACGACAAGCCGGATCGATTTGGGCTGTGACGCGATCGCCTACGCGCAGTGTACCGCGTTCGATGCGTCCGAAGTGAACAAAGAAATCAGATTCTTTTTTAACGTCTTCAACCCGAACAACAATCCCATCACCAGAGATATAACCGCGATCGCCGATTTGTCCCCCAGACTCAGCATAAAATGGCGTTTTGTCAAGAACAATTTGTACCTGTGTCCCCGCTTCTGCTTCCTCTTGAGAAACACCTTCTACCAAAATCGCTTCGACTTTTGCCGTCGCTGTTGGTTGGGTGTAGCCTAAAAACTCGGTAACTTTAACGTGTTCTGCTAATTTATCGAGGGAACCTTGCACAGTTAAATCGATGGTTTCATGTGCGCCTCTACCTCCTTGTTGTTGGATTTCCATTGCTTTCTGGAATCCATCAACATCAACTGTTAAGTTGTTTTCCTCAGCAATTTCTTGAGTAAGTTCAAAGGGGAAACCGTGGGTATCGTAAAGAGTAAATGCACTTTCACCGCTAATTTGAGTGTTTCCTCGCTGTTTCACCTCTTGGATGATTTCTTCTAGGAGTTTTTCACCTCTATCGAGAGTTCTGAGGAAATTCGATTCTTCCCGTTGCAACTCAGCTTTAATTGCTGCTTCTCGTTGGCGCACATTGGGGTAAGCTGATTCCGAAAGAGCGATCGCAGTTTCGGCAACTTGGGTAGTAAATTCGCCAGAAATTCCAATTAATCGCCCATGACGCACTACCCGCCGAATTAATCGCCGTAACACATAACCCCTTCCGACGTTGGAAGCGCGAATTTCATCAGCGATCATGTGGACAACAGAACGAACGTGATCGCCAATAACTTTTAAGGAGACTTTGGTTTTCTCATCGCTGCTGTGGTAGTCAATACCAGCAATTTGAGCGGCTGTTTGAATAATTGGGAAAATTAAGTCAGTTTCGTAGTTATTGGGCACTTTCTGGAGAATTTGCGCCATTCTCTCCAAACCCATGCCAGTATCAATGTTTTTGTTTTGCAGTGGCGTTAAATTGCCTGATGCATCCCGGTTATATTGCATAAACACGAGATTGTAAAACTCAATAAACCGGGAATCGTCTTCTAAATCGATATTTTCGTCACCGCGTTCTGGGTGGAAGTCGTAATATATTTCTGAACAAGGGCCACAAGGGCCAGTCGGGCCAGATACCCAAAAATTATCATCTTCGCCCAAGCGTTTAATTCTCGCTACCGGCACACCGATTTGATCGCGCCAGATAGCAAAGGCTTCATCATCATCTTCAAAAACGCTGACAACCAGATTTTGGGGAGAAAAGCCAAAGACTTGTGTAGAGATTTCCCAACCCCAAGCGATCGCTTGTTCTTTAAAATAATCACCAAAGCTGAAATTACCCAGCATCTCAAAAAACGTATGATGCCGTTTAGTGCGTCCGACATTTTCAATGTCGTTGGTACGGATACACTTTTGCGAAGTCGTAGCCCGCTTAAATTCTGGTGTGCGCTGCCCCAAGAATATCGGCTTAAATGGTAGCATCCCCGCGATCGTTAGCAGTACGGTTGGATCTTCTGGCACGAGAGAGGCACTTGGGAGGATTTGGTGACTCCGTTGGGCAAAGAAGTTGAGGAATATGTTGCGAATTTCGTTACCGCTTAGGTACTGGGGATTTGAAGACATAGGTGTTTTTAACTTTAGACTTGGGCGTAGCGGTACTAGGTAAGTGTATTTTCATCAATAGCTTTATATATTCTTGCATTTTGTTTCATATTACCGCCAGCAAATTATGCCCATCGGGAGCTATGTGCAGTTATTAGGATGGTTTTAGAGCATTATCTAGCTCTGACAGGATGCGCGCTCGCATTTTGATCTTTAAAATTAATTATTAAGAAATACTTTAAAATTCCCATACTAGGGTAGCAAATGGCACTAAAACTGAAAGTATCAAATATTGCTTGTGAGGGATGTGCAGAAATAATTACCGAATCCATCCACGTCATGGAACCTGAGTCCAAGGTGGATGTCGGAGTTAAGGCCCTTTCTCTAGGCGGAATCGAACCAATTTACCCACATTAGGGGCAGGTTTTAACATTAAGCATTTTATTTAGCTTTGTTTTCTAAATTTATGATGTTGCAACCAATTAACCAAAAAATGTGAGTTAAGTAAGTAAACACAGATAAAGCGCGTAGGCAGAGACATTTTATTCTGCCTGCCAACATATTGTGAACTCAAGTTTCACACCTTACTTAAATCGGGGATATTTTACCCGATAAATTTGCTCTGCAATTGTAGATTTTCTTAGCACTATAAAGCTCCTGTCCATATAGCAGCAGGGAGCTTTCCTGCCTATTTAATTTAGATTCCCTTTGCGATTACACTCCTACCTTAATAACTTGATCAAAGCCTAGCTTATAAAGAAAAAGGTGGAAGTAACCTATGGAAAAGAAAACTTTTACTTCAACGATGAAAATCTAAATTAAATCGTTGAAGTAAAAAACTTTATAATTTATTTATTTTTCTACACAGAAATAATTTTTGTAATGGAATATGAATGTTATTACGAACTATTTATTTTGATATTTTCATCAGTAAAACAATACTTAAGAAAGCAGATAAATGGTTTTTCTACCCGTCAAGATTATTCAGTGTTTCTACTGTTTGAAAAATATTCTGTAAAGAAGACATTAGTTGTCAGAAGTGGATATTTCAGAAACGGTATTAGTAAATATAAAGCCTTAAAAGGAGATAAAACTTGAAAAATTATTGTAGATTGATGTAAAAAAAATTATTTATCCATAAATCTAACTCTGCCTAAAAGTTATTATTTAGTATCAGGCAAAGATAGCAGTTGCTAAACTTAATATTTTTCAAATATAAATAGGATAAAAAATAAAGCAATGAATATTTCTATTCTGGTCTTTGGAAAAAATAATTTTATCGCCACACTTCCAGATCAGATCCGTTATGCGACTGCTTTTAATGTAGAAGTTATAGACAATCTGAATCAAGCAGTGTCGCGGATTCAAACAATGCCTCCCGACATAATACTTGTGCAGGCTAGCCTAGATAGCAGTATGGAACTGTGCAGTTGGTTGAAAGACCAGACAAAACTATCCTGGATATACTGTATTCTTTTCGAGGATCGTTCCCAACAGCTTAATGATAGAAATAAGGGTTGGCACAGAGAATTAGAGATGAGTGCTGCGGCCCTAAAACAAGGAGCCGATGCTTATATTTGGCATCTTATTTATGACAAAACAGACCATAACTTGGCAGAGTTGACTGCTAATCATGGATTAATACTTGCTCAATTAACTGTTGGCTTACGAAAAGCACAGAAATATCGAGATTTGATTCGGACAAATGATATGTTGTCAGCGATCGCCTTAGCCGATTCGTTGACAGAATTAAACAATCGTCGTGCTTTAGAATGGGACTTACCCAGGCAAATTAAAAGAGCTAGAACTGAAAGAACTTCTTTGAGTTTAATTATTCTCGATGTAGATCATTTCAAAAAAGTTAATGATACTCACGGGCATTTAGTAGGCGATCGCATTTTGCAAGTATTATGTCAGCGTCTGCGCCACAATCTGCGTTGTCAAGATACAGCATTTCGCTATGGTGGCGAAGAGTTTGTGATTCTTTTGGCTAACACTAGCGATGAAGAAGCACTATTAGTAGCCCGTCGCCTTCATCGCGTAGTTAGTGATGAACCATTTGCACTCACTAATAAACTAACAATTAATATCACCATTAGTCTCGGCACAGCCACTCTACAAGCTGACGATGATGAGCAAGGAGAGAGTTTGCTCAATCGTGCCGATCAATGTCTGTTACAGGCTAAAAATACTGGGCGTAATCGGGTTATTCACTCAAACTACCTATCTCATGCTTCACATTTGAAAGCTGTTTCTTCATAAAAGTGGGCATTGGGAATTGGGCATTGGGCATTGGTGAATAGTTAATATTTATAACTCTTAACTCCTGTACAGATGGGATCAATTGCCTCTCCTAACTCCTAACTCAGCATGACAATCTTGTACCGAAGCGCGTTGTCGCATGGCATTAACTAAAGCTTCATAACTAGACCAATTTTCTTGCAGTAGGGTTTTTGCTTGGAGGGCATGAAACCGCAGTTTCTGTTGATAAACTGATTCAGAAAAGCCTAAAACTGTCAAGACTCCTATCAGCTTATTTTTATCATCAGCGCCACCCTCAGCATTATTAAAAACTAGGGTTTCAGCAGCAATACCTGCCATCCAAACAGTGGAGTAGCGGTCTAGTATTTGGGCACTGATTTTACCCACTTCTAATTGAGACGCTAATTCGCTATCGTCAAAGCTAACGCCGCCTTGTCCAGGTTGCCCCTGTTTCCATGCTTCCCAAGCGGTAAGTGTGTAGCCGGTTACGGGAATACCTAACAAGTAAGCAACCAAAAAATGTCCTGCTTCGTGGTGGACGATGCGATCGCGGTGTTCGCTTGAAAAACCAGCAATCCAATCTAAAAAGATAGTACCACCCTTGCCTTGCAAGCTAAAACTATCTAATGTAGCTATGCCTAAAATGGTGAAGGTTGCAAGTGCTGGTACTGCTGGCGACAAATTTAAGAATGGCCCCAGCAGTACCGATAGGGTCATGAGAAAGATAGATATTGCAACTAAATTTAAGGTAGTCTGGCTCATTGAAAGGTTTTTGAGTGCATCTTAATCTTTCTTTATTATGAGGCGAGATTAGCTACAAAAAGAATGTGATTAAACAATGGTGCATTTACTGAGAATGATTTCCAGCCCATTTTGTACCTGCTCAAGTTCTTCACGCTTTTGGTAAATCCACGTCTTTTCAGCCTCACGCTGTTCCAGAGTCTCGTTGTGAGCTTTTTCCTGCTGTTCTAGGAGATTTTCGTAAAGTGCGATCGCTTCTGCAATTACTCGACTGGCTGATTCCACTCGGCTATTAAAGACTGAACCAACAATTTCATCTAACTTATCAGATATTTTATCCATTGATTCATCAAACTTTTGAAATCCTAGTTCCAAAATTTTCCCTTTTATCTGGTCTTTTAGTCCATCAAAATCTAGCATTCCTAAACCAAATGAACCAGCAATTGCAGCAGCTACACTTGCAACAATTACGGCAATAAATCCAAGTCCTGTAAATACTATTAATCCAGCAGCTAAAGCACCACCTATTCCAACACCACCGCCAAATCCTCCCATTCCAGTAAAGTCATCATTTATACCATCAATTGAAATTTTTAGCTGTTTGCTAAAATTAGTTTGTATGTTCTGGTCTAGGCTGTTAAATTCGCCTTGAATGGCATCTAGTTCATAAGCAATACTAGTGTCTAAATATTTCATATTTTGTTCTAAAATTACATCTTTAAGTTTCTTGTTTCCCCATTCATCTATTTCATTTGACAAGTCTCTAATAAATTGATTTGTATAATCTCTAATGAGTTTATCTTGGCTAAAAACAGGGCTATGCTCAGAGTGCCAATGTTGACTTTTGTTAACCATTCGCTCGCCCAATCCTTCACGCCAGTTATCCCAAGATTCAGCAGCTTGCTCAAATACCTTGCCTATCAATTGATCTGCCAACAGATGGATTCTGACATCGCGCCCACTGGCTTCTCCTATTTTTTCTAAAATTTTCTGCTTTTCTATTTCAGAAATTTGAATTTTTCCATCTAAAGCACTACTTGATTTATATAGCCCATCTAAACCTTTTTCAATGACTCTATTTATTTGACTAATAAAGTGCTTAATTTTTACTATTCCACTATCAAACGTCAAAAACTTTTCAATAGACTGGGTAAAATTTTGGAAGGCTTTTAAATAGTCATCTTCAGTTCCCCGTAAAATTGCATCTAGCGCAGCTTGAGCAGAAATAAAATGAACGCGATTTTTACCTGCAACTATAGGATTTTCACCTTGTACAAATCTTTCGATCCTCTGTTGCACTTGCTCACGCCCTTTTTCACTACGCACTAAATCTATAAAATTTCCTATTACAAAAAGATTGTTAGCAGGTTCATTTTCTTTACCATGATTTAGTTGAGTTCTCACATCCTGGAGTAAGTCGCGTTCTACTTGAGTTAGAGAACGTGAAGCATTAGTTAGAAATATCACTGCATCAGTATCCTTCAACAGTTTTTGAGTAATGGCAGTACGCTCAGGGTGTTCATTTAATCCTGGAGAATCTACAATTTCTACCCCATTACTGCATAACTCTAAGTCAGGATGCTCAAAAACAATTTCATCAATCTCATCATGTACTAGTTCATCACTCAGACATCCAAGTGCTGCATCTTCTGAAATTGTTGCCTTTAGTTGATATTGCTCACAAGGAATTTCTTCTTCTTGCCCATCTTTATAACGACAGACTACCCGCTTTTCGGTTCCATATTTTAAAACTGTTACTATACCACTACAAGGAATCTCTCTCACTGGTTGAATTTCTTCACCTAGTAAGGCGTTAAGTAAGGTTGATTTTCCTTGGCTAAACTCGCCTAGCACTGATACCCGAAAGCGCTGGGATTGTATTTTTTGAGATACTTTTCCTAACTCTTCTATCAAAGTGTGAGGCAAGAAGCCACGATTGGTACAGTCTTGAATTATTTGAAATAGCTGATAACAACAATTGTCTAATTGTTTGCGATATTCTTGGAACTTTTTCAATTCTTCATAAGATATATTTCTATGCTGTTTAGTTATTTTGTGTTCTGGTTTAACAGGTAAAAGGGCTAATATATCACTTGCAGCCTTAACAAATATAGTGTCCAGTTCTTGAAAACAAGCAGGGTTTAGTAAAAAATGCACTTCATTTAAAGCAGTAGCCTCCACATTTTCTTGATGAGTAAAACCAGCCTCAACAACTGCTAAATGTTGCGGTAGAATGCCTAAGTGTTTGGCGACTATCTCCAAATATTTTTTCTCACATGAATCAATTTCGCCATCAGCTGCTGACATTTCATAGCCAAAACTAATCAACAAAAGCTTTTCTGACTCTGAAAGTGGAGCCGCCAATGCTAGTAAGTTATTAACTTGCTTATAAACTTGATTATCTTTGACTCCCTTAATCATCAAATGTGTCAACTTACGCACATCACTTTCTGGATTACTAAATCGATAAAGGGTTGTTAGCAAACGTTGCTTTTCTGACTCTGCGACTGTTCCATCTACAAATATCACTCCTAGCAGCACCGTGACTAAATTTGCCATAAATATCACAGGTGGCGTGAGATTCTTTTTAGTCAGTTTTTGTCCGGTAATCTGCGACAATAGCTCAACAGCCTGAGAGCTAACTAGTGAAATATCCATAAATCATATAAGGCGATAGAGTTTTTCAGGCTTAGTATGCCCAGATTTAGACAAAATTAATATACCGAATAAATACGGTTATCTTTACTTTTTTATACCAGTTAAGCTCAAGAAAATTCGCTTTTAGCAACCTAAAAATATGCTGTTCCAATTTGCGCCTGCAATTCAAGCTGGTATTGAGGCTGGTAAATATTTACAAGTCTTTAGCAACGGAGTACCGATAGGTATAGCCAGAGATGCAGTAACTGGTCAGTTTGTTGCCAATGCCATAGGTGCTGTAGTCAATAACAGCCCTTTATCACCATTAGTAGCTGCTCCTAATTTGGTTGCAAGTGGGATGCAGATGTATCAAACTCATCAAGGCTTTACATCTGTATTAAATGGATTGCAAACTATACAGACTCGCTTGGGTGTGCTGCAAGCAACTACAGCCTTGATTGGTGTAGGGACAATTACAGGTGTAGCGTTGACAGCAGTAAACCTGCACCAAACAATGAAATTAAGAAAAGAAGTAGAGCAAATGAGGCTAGAAGTCAAAAACGGTTTTATTGACTTGAAACAAGCCTTAAAAGACCAAGGAGTAGAAATTAGACAAATAATCGAACAAGTAGCCCAAGATATCAAATTTGAGCAACATCGCACAGCTTTAGTAAGGGCGTATGGAGTGTTTATCCAGGCGATGAATCGCTTCCGTTCAGCGATGCAGTTGCAAGATTTAAGCCGGAGAAATGCTGAAATTGATGATGTCAGAGGAATGTTATTTGCGGCTTTAGCAGATTACAGCAATCCCCATCTACTGGAAGAAACCTGTGCAGCTGGTCAATTACGCAGACTCGAATGCGCTTGGGCAATTGAACAGGCGATTGTTGCAACTTATCAAGTGCAGAATGAGGTTTCAGCAGTGAGCGATCGCCTCATTCTACTCCAAGATAAAATCTGTAAAGATGCTCATCATGTGATTAATCGCTGTGAATCACATGATGAGCTTGATTTTCTCTTTCCCGAAATTATTCACATCAAAAATCATGATTTAGCTGTATTGAATTCGTGGCAAAATCATGTCGATTGGATACGGTCGCTTCCTTCATCAGAATTGAAACTTTTAAGTAGTGCCGATTTGAATAGTTCACAATTAACTACTAATGCAGATACTCATGACTCTGCAATCAATTTAGGAGAACTGCCAGAACAATTATTATATGAGAGTTTAGCCGAAAAATCTCATTTCTATTCGCTTCGGGATCAGTTGTTATTTATATTCGAGCCTGAACTACGTCGAGAGTATGAATTTTATATTAGTCAACAAGCTGGAGTTAATGGTTATAAAACATTAGTTACATCCAATTTGCAACAAGCATCAGACTTAACTGTTGCTAATCTTTATCACTATTTTAACATTAGAGATAAATCAGAAGATGAGTTAGAGGTAGTTTCAGGTAACTAAAACAGCTACGGCAATTCTTGAAATAACTATTTTTTTAAGTCCGCGTAGGCGGACTTTGTTTTTATCCGGTGTGATTTTCATACACTTAAGCATCATTTACTCAAATACCACTGTCCTATTACCATAGACTAATACACGATTTTGTAAGTGCGATCGCACCGCTCTTGCTAATACAACTCTTTCCAAATCTTTGCCTTTTCTCACTAAATCATCAACTTCATCACGGTGACTAACTCGCACCACATCCTGTTCAATAATTGGCCCTGCATCTAAATCAGCAGTGGCATAATGCGCCGTTGCTCCAATAATTTTTACACCCCGCTCAAAAGCTCGATGATAGGGATTTGCACCGATAAAAGCTGGTAAAAATGAATGATGTATATTAATAATTTGTGGAAATTGACTAATAAAATCTGCACTAACAATTTGCATATATTTTGCCAATACAACTAAATCTATTTTGTACTGGCGGAGTAATTCTAATTGTTGAGCTTCTTGTTCTGATTTATTATCTTTAGTAATAGGAACGTGCTGAAAGTCGATATTAAATTGCTCTGCGACTACCTTTAAATTAGAATGGTTACTAATAATTAAAGGAATTTCAGCCACAAATTCTTTAGCGCGTTGTCGCCAAATTAAATCAAATAGACAATGGTCTTGCCGACTTACCCAAATAGCAATGCGTGGTACTGTATCAGAAAAACGTATTTGCCACTTAGCACTAAGAGGTTGGGCAATAGAATTAAAAGCCGGGGCAATAAACTCACGCGGTAAATTAAACCCCTCTAGCTGCCATTCAATGCGGGTGAGAAATAACCCAGCAGCAAAGTCTGTATGCTGATCTGCATGAATAATATTACCACCGTTAGAATAGATGAAATTGGCGAATTTCGCCACCAGTCCCCGTTGATCCGGGCAGGAAATCAGCAATGTTGCTGTCGGATTTGTCATAATATCGCCAGATTTTTAATTAATTATTTGCTATTTGTCGGGCTCGGTTTAGGAATGGTAAGCGGAGGTAGTTTTTGACTATTATCTACCGGTTGCTGCCACTCTGATAGATCCCGATTCACGGCATTTGCAAAATCTGTAGATACCAACAGCACATTTATATTTCCATCGGGTTTAGCGGCCGGGTCAGCTTGAGCATATAAGAAACGTCCGTTAAAGTTAGATTTACCCAAAATCAACTGATGGCTTTGTCGATTTTTTAGGGTGATATTGATGGTTGCTGGGGGTTGATCTAGGGCAAATTGTCCAAGTTCTTTCGCTGGAGTTGATAAGGTGCGATCGCTATTACCTTTGACCAGCAAATCCATTAAATAAGAAACAATGGCATCATTGGCTGGGCCCGATATGGGAGATTTGATTACCCACTTGGGGTTACTCGGTTCAGGGTTACGTTCTAAATTCAGGGTGAGTTTTTTTGTCTTGACTGTTAGAGATTGAACATCATCTGCGGCAAAAGAGAAAATTTTCTGCTTTTGCTCCTTGGTTTCTTCTCGCACAGCCGCACCCCGAATTTCATGGAAGTAAACAAAAGCGCCTAAACCCAGCATTAGCAGTATCAAAATTAAAGTCGTTCGTGGCAATTTCATTTTTTAGTCATTTGTCATTGGTGAAGAGTCAGTATTTATAACTCCTAAATCTTGTACAGACGCGATTAATCGCGTCTCTCCTAACTTTTTTCTTAGCGTCGTTTCCACCAGATAATAACTGCGATCGCAAATCCAATTAAAGGCAAAATTAAAAGAGATAACAATATTAGAAAATTACCTTGTGTGCTTGTCAGGGTTATCCGACGGTTTTTTGGCTCTTTGGGGCGAATGGAAAGGGGTTGCTGATCCTGTTGACTCAGCCAAGTAACTGAGTTGAGGAATACATCTCCATTTAATTGCTGTTGAAACAAACCATCGGTAGCGAAATTGGAATTTCCTAAAACTACTAAGCGTGATTCGGTAGCTGTTTGAGATGAAGGAGTTGGAGAAGCAGTAGCCGCAGATGTGGTGGTAGGGCTAGCTTTACCTTGGGTGGTTGGTGATGGCAAAGGTGAAGCTTGCAGAGTGCTGCGGGAGGCGGAAGGAGTGGGGCTAGCTTTACCTTGGGTGGTTGGTGATGGCAAAGGTGAAGCTTGTGGAGTGCTGCGGGAGGCGGAAGGAGTAGGAGTTGCTTTACCTTGAGTGGTTGGTGATGGTAGGGGTGAAGGTGTGGGTGAAGCCTGGGGAGTTGAAGCAGATTTAGCTGTTTGTTTTCTAGTTAAAGCAACGCCCAAGGTTAAAGGCCCTTTCAGGTCTTTACCTTCATTAAACTCTAATTTTTCGCTTTGGAGGTCGCTTTCTGCCCAGCTTTTGGGATAGGGTTTGGTTCGTAGCAATGGAGTAGCCTGAACACCAGGCACAGAGGTAATTTCCAGTGGTCGAGAAATTGGATAAAAAGAATTACCGTTACCGAAATCTTTGGTAATTGGATGTTGTCCGTATTCTGTTACTAAGGGTGCAGCAGGGCCAAGTCCCACGACGCTTTCGCCAGAGACATCAACTGCTAAACGATTATCTAGACGAACACCCCACTCTTGTAGCAAGCTGTTAAGTTTGGGATCGGTATTCGGATCGATCATTAGCAGTAAGTTACCGCCGCGATTAAGATATTCTTGCAAAGCTTTGACTTCGCCTTCAAATAGTCCTCGCTTGGGGCCAGCTACTATCACTACAGACGCATCTTGAGGAACTTTAGAAGTTTCTCCTAAGTTCAAGGGTGATGTTGTGAAATTTTTGTCGCCTAATCCCTGAACAGCTTGTGATATTGCATCTTTACCAGGCGAAAGTTGGCGTTCGCCATGACCTTGGAGTAAGTAAACTTTGGCTGTGGTTGAATTTGTTAGTTGTTGCAGGCGACTAGTTAATCTAATTTCTGATAATCGCTCATTTTGATTTACTGTTTGTACTAATTGCCGTTTATCTCCAGATTCTAAATAAACTTCCCCATAATCTTTAACGCCAAACTTTTCTGCAAGTCCTGGTCTAGCTTGGGGGTCGATGTATTCATATTTAAATTTTGAGCTTTGTCGTTGATAATTTTCTAGCAATTCTCGGTCTTGAGGATTTTGGTTAATATCAAATACCCACACCTTAACTGGTTGTGGTAAAACACTAACCAATTCTCGTGACTGGGGCGCAAGGGTAAATAATTGACTTTCTGTTAAGTCTGCCCGCAAGTGGTAGCGAGTACCTAAAAAGTTAATCAATCCCAAAATTGTCAACACTGCTAGAGTTGCTACTAAGGCATTAGTCCCAGCTTGGGTAGAACGACGTTTCCACCAGTTAGTCTCGTAGCTTTGCCATATTATTCCAAACCCACTAATTGCAATTCCCGCAATCAGAAATGCTAATGGAATTAGTCCCCATTGTTCAGAGACTAACCCAACTGTTAAGCCGACAGCAATTAGGAACGGGCCCAACCAAAACAAATATTTCCACAGTTTCTTTTTTGCAACTATCTTCATAATTTGTCATTTGTCATTGGTCATTGGTCATTGGTTATATGTCAAAAATTAGTGACAAGGAAAAATATATGCACGAAAATTGATAAATAAAAATTAGCGAGACAACTGACTGAATAAATGGCAACAAAGCGTTTTCAAGAATTAGCAGGTGTATCAATTGTCAGAACAATTATCAGATGACATTTGGAAAATTGTTGAAGGATGGAACTTTTTTGCAAAAGATACGATTGGTAAACAGATTGTTCGTTCGGCAGATAGTATTGGTGCCAATATAGCAGAGGGTGTGGGAAGAGGTAGTTTTCAAGAAAATAGACGTTTTATAAGGATACTTGAGGTTCTTTGAATGAAACTCAACATTGGTTAAGACGGGCTTACACTCGTAACATTTTAACTAGCAAACAAATAAATACAATCAAAACCATCATTAACAAACTAGCACCAAAATTAAACTCCTACCTAAACTCAATTGGCAATATACCAAATAACAAATGACAAATGACAAATGACTATTGCCTTTGAAAGCGCAATGCATCAATTGATTGAGCGGTGAGAAAGATGCCCAAAAAAATGTAACTGGCGAATAAAATTAAGGCGCTGGTATCAAAAATCCCTTGAATTAAGGTGTTGTAATGTTTCAGCAAGGACAGATAACCTAAAGCTTCACCTACTGGCCCAGGGACAATTCTGGCGATTAAATCAATCAATAACAATAATAAAATTACTGCAAATGTGAAGACCGCAGACAGAATTGTACTGTCTGTTAAGGAGGAAATAAACATTCCTACAGATAAAATTGCTGCTGCTAGTAAGATTAATCCAAAATGACCCAGCAAGGGAATTGAGAATGCCATTGGTGGATTCGATCCACTGATTGCGATCGCTTCCAACACTAACATGGGTACAACCATCGTGGTAAAAAATGTTAGCACACCTAATAACTTACCTACAGCTACCGCCCAGTTGGTGATTGGTGACGTGGCTAATAGTTCTAAAGTGCCGCGCTTCCGTTCTTCGGCATAGAGTCCCATTGAGAGAATCGGCAAGATAAACAACAATAGCCACCCCATACGATCTAAAAACGCTCGGACAAATTCATAGGGGACATCTATCGGCGGTGTTGGCACTCCGAGTTGTTGCCCTTGTGCATCTATTGCCGCGACTCCTACCAAAATGCCGTCTGGCCCTAGCAAAATCATCACGAAGAATAACCCGGCGATAAACCAAAATATGCCTGCGATCGCATAAGCTAAAGGCGATACAAAATAACTCTGTAACTCTCGGCGATAAATGGCAATAATATTACTCAGCACTACACCCATTTACGCTGCTTCTCCTTCTTGGTCTGCTGCTAAGTCTACCTCAGTCTCGAAATTTTTTTCTTCTGTGGTTAGTTGCAAGAATACATCTTCTAAGGTAGCGTTGACTCGCCGCAGTTCATGTAAACCAAAGCCTGCACGTACTAATGTGGCAACAATATCTTTTCCTGGTTCTTTTCCCGGTTGCGATATCACTCGCAGGTAAGCACGATTTGTCTGCGGTTGATGTCCTCCAGCGGTGGGAATCGATTCTATCAAACTAACACCTGGAACATTTTGCAACACCTGTTTGGCTAAGGCAGCTTCTCCTTCTATTTCTAATTCATATCCTGAGCCACCTGTCAACTGAGTCATCAAGCTTTCTGGTGTATTAGTTGCCACAACTTTGCCGCGATTGATGATGGCGACGCGGCTACAAGTCATGCTCACTTCTGGGAGAATGTGCGTGGAAAGAATGATTGTGTGAGTACCAGCAAGACTTTTAATTAAATTCCGCACTTCTATGATTTGTCGAGGATCGAGTCCAACGGTGGGTTCATCGAGAATAATTGCTGGTGGATCGTGGACGATCGCTTGAGCAATTCCGACACGTTGGCGGTATCCTTTAGAGAGTTTGCGAATAATTACCCGCCGCTTATCTTCTAAGTTGCAGCGTTTGATAGCGGCTAATACCTTGTTGGGGCGATCGCCTGCTGGAACTCCCTTAATTTGGGCGACAAAATGCAAAAATCCCTCCACCGTCATATCTGGATATAACGGCGGTGTTTCGGGTAAGTAACCAATTCGTTGGCGCACAGCCAGGGAATTTTCATGGACGTCATAACCAGCAATTCGGGCATTTCCATTTGTTGCCGGTAAATAACCAGCCAGAATCCGCATGGTTGTGGTTTTCCCAGCGCCATTAGGCCCTAACAACCCTAAAATTTCCCCAGGTTCGACGCTAAAAGTAACATCAGTAATCGCTGGAGTAGAGCCGTATATTTTACTTAGATGTTCAACTTCGATCATCGGTATAGTGGCGATCGCAATTTATAGAATACCCAACAATCTTAGATCGCAATATTGGGTATGGGGGACTGGCACAAAGATTAGCTGACAACAGGTAAAGTTCCTGAAAAACCTCTTTGTGTCGAAATAGCTCATAGTCCCCAATCCCAACTTCTACTAAACTGGTGTTCTAGAATGCAAAGGTAGTACGAAGTGCGCCTACAATTGCTGTGTCATTAGCACTAAAGCCTTCGGGACTGAAGATGAAATACACGCCAGGGGTAATGGAGATATTGTCACTGACGCGATAGTTATAAAACGTTTCTAGATGGTAGGGAGTCGTGTCTTCTGGACGAGAAGCACTTCCCGCTACAGATTGTCGGTAAAGCGGCTGTCCAAAAATGACGGCGGCGGTGTTTCCTTCATGGAATATATCTCGAAAATGCAACCCAGCCGACCAGCTACTAAAGGTTGTAGAAGCATCTACATTCAAGAGATGAGCAAAAAGCAACGCACCTGATAGTGACAAAGATGTTTTCGGCGCAAACCGCCACGTTACCGTTGCACCAACAGAATTTACATTGATTGGCTCATCAAGAGTTGCTAGTGTAGCGTCACCACCAACTCTGGCCAGTTGTGCTGCATTGGGAGTAAATCGAATAGAAGCAATATCAGCGCTACCCAAGCCTGTACCTAGAATGTTAATTGTGTGATAGCTGTGTGCATAGTTGATGCCAATATCAAGAGTTGAGATTGGTTTAAGAGTCAGTTGTGCAGCGATCGCTTGTGTACCATTAAAGAAACCTCCTCCTAAAGGTGTGTTCAAAAGACCACGATCTTCTGGTATCGAAGCTGAACCACTTCCATAGATAACTCCGAGTCCCACTTGTTTTGAAGGATTCCACAAGAAACCAGCACCCGCTAATAAACCTGTACCAGAAGTTCCGCCTGTAATTCTGACGGCGGCGTTATAACCTGCAAATCGAGAGATTGCACCTTGACTATCGCTAGCATAAGGAGTGATGGCAGGAAAAACATCTGTAATCTCTGCATTTGTGCCACCAAAAACAACGAATTTCTGAGACAACGGTAAGACATAAGCTAGCTTGTAAAGACTAACTGAATTTGCTCCGCCGTCAGGTTGTAGTGTCTGGGGGTTAAAACCAGGAAATTGAGGTTCAAAGCTTAACTTGGTTGAACCTGCGCCAAGAAGACTTGAATTCGGCAGTAATTGGCCTTGGATGGTTCCTCTGTCATAAAACGAACCGCTCGATCTGAAGTTGTAAGCTTGGAGTCCAACAATCAACAAATCACTGCCGTTAAAGCTGCTGGTAAGATTGAGCCTGACGCGATTATTGAAGGCTAATTTAGCATCTTGGCTACCTGGTTCTCCACCTGTAGCTGTGGATAAAGAGAAAATCGCTTCGCCATTAAGTTTAGTTGTGGTAGAAAACTGTTGCTTCTCTAAGGTAGCTGTGCGAGTTTCTAAGGCATCTACTCGACCACGCAATGTTGCAAGTTCAGATGCAAATTCTTCTTGGAGTTTTTGGAGAGTAGTTAAATCTTCTTTTTTAACTAAATCATTAGTGCTAGTAGCAATCAGTTCGTTGATTCTATCTAAGCAAGCATTCAATCCAGCAGCAAATTCATAACGGCTTAAGGCACGATTCCCTTTATAAGTACTGTCAGGATATCCCACAATGCAACCGTAACGCTCCACTACAGATTGCAGCGCAAGAAAAGCCCAATCTGTTGTCTTGACATCAGATAATTGAGATACAGATGTTACTTGAGCGATCGCATTAGATTCTAGAGAATTAGAATTAGTTGAAAAGATACTCCTGTTATCTTTATCTGCGCTTTCAAAATTGTTTACAGTATTGTCAGCAAGGAGTTGAGCATTTGCAGGTGATGCACCCAGCGAAATGAAAGCAGTAAGTAAGCACAACAAACTTACTCTTATAGCATATATTAATTGGTAGTTATTCACACTTATTTCTCACACACGAAAAAAACATCACTGTCTGTTGCAAGTAATGTATTACCCACAAGCTAAAATTAACTTGCTAAAGCAAGCTCTCAATAATTCAATACTCTTTTCGTTATAAGTTTGCCGATTAAATATGCGAATTCATAGCGGATCAAATGACTTTGTATAGAATTCACATAGCAATAAATAAGCCAATACATCGACAAAGAGTATTTGCAGCTTCCATCAAAGCAGAAATTGTAATTTTAACAATTAGTTAGCCATGAGTAAGAAGTTTATTCTTTGCAAAAATAATTTTTGAATCATTTAAACTACTCAAAGTTTATAGATATACTATACTTTTGATAAGTATCACTCTATGATATTTCTTTTACAAAAATCAACATTCTTAAAGTTTTTATATCTATGCGAATACAATTAAATGATATTTTTTTATATAATCCTGTTTTCCGATAACATTAAAGTATATAAACTAACTTTTCGTAAAATTTAGAATTAGTTTGATGAAATCAGGGATGTCAAAGAAGTAGGTGATTAGAGCGAACAATTGATTTGCGATCGCAATTTATAAGATACTCAGCAATCTTAGATCGCAATATTAGGTATAGGGGATTGGCACAAAGATTAGCTGACAACGGGTAAAGTTCTTAAAAAACGTCAAAACAATAGCATTGTCAGCCGGAACAATGGCATTGTTAGCCAAAACAATCGTATTGTCAGCCGAAACAATGCCATTGTTAGCTGAAACAATCGTATTGTTAGGCAAAACAATGCCATTGTCAGCCGGAACAATGGCATTGTAAGTCAAAACAATAAGATTGCAACTCTAAAAGACTTGTGTGTACACCCTAGGCCTGCGGGGAGGGGATTAAGGGGTGGGGTGCAATGACTGTGGAAATCGTAACTAATTATCCGAACTTGATATTACAAATTAGTTAATAATAGCTGCCAGATTTCCGATGCTCTAAAGCAGTGACACCATCATTTTCCAACACTTCACCGCGATCGATGACGGCATAAATTAACCATCTATCGCCACATTCAAGCTGATTTTGCACTGTACATTCTAAATAGGCTAACGCCTCATTCAAAATCAAACAACCATTATCAGCAGTTTTTGTGGAAAGATTTGCAAAGGGATTATCGCCTAAAGTGCTATGACGAGAAAAATAACGTCGGACATTTCTTCCTTCTTTGAGGATATTCAACACAAATTTATCGCCAGGATGATGCATTAACTCTGCATTCTGCTCGTTAGCGATCGCAATCATAATTCCTGGGGGGTTAAAAGTTGCCTGCGATACCCAAGAAGTTAAAACCCCTTTGTGGGTTTCTTCATCACGAGTTGTCACAACACACAGAGAACCAACGATCCGCCCCACCGCTTGTTCGGTACGATCTACATGGGTTTCTGTCACAACTTGGCGAGAACTACGCAGCTTTTTAGTTTTCTTCAAGTTTTGAGCAAAAAAAGCACCTGCTTCTTCACACTGCTGAAGAATCTCAGGAGTAGGGCTGAAACGCACCCGAATTGTTTCAAACCCTAATTGATAATTAGCATCTTTGAGCTTGCTTTCGATTAAATCTATTGCTTCTCCACTCCAACCGTAAGAACCAAACACTCCTGCTAACTTAGTTTTAGCCGCCACCGAGAGAACTATTCCTAAAGCTGTTTGAATTTGAGTTGGTGCATGGCCGCCTAATGTGGGTGAACCGATAATCAAACCATCGCAAGTTTCGATAATGCGGTTAATCTCGGCAGAATCAGCTAATTCACAGTTGATTGATTCTACATTTACGCCATTTTTAATTAAACCTTGTGCGATCGCATTTGCCATAATTGCTGTATTTCCATAAGCAGAAGCATAAAGCAAAGCGACACTCAATTCTTGAGATTTTTGTCCTTGACACCATTGACGGTAATCATAAGTAAAACGGCTGAGGCTATAACGGACAACTGGCCCGTGTCCTGGGGCATAACATCTGGCTCCCAAAACCGACAATTTATCTAAAGCAACTTCAACTTGCTTGGCTTGGGGCGCATGGAGACATTCAAAATAATAACGACGTTCCGCATCTAATCCTTTCCAATCTTCATCAAATAAAGGATCTTCGCAAATATGAGCGCCGAAAAGTTTGTCTGTGTAGAGAATTTTCGTTGCTGAATCATAAGTACAAAGCCCATCCACCCAACGGGGAGTTGGTACGGTGACAAATGATAGAAGATGTCCTTGTCCTAAATCTAGAGTATCCCCCGATCGCACCGCTTGAATAGGTGATTCAAATTCGGGAAAAGCGGTTTTGAGAGCATTGGCGGCGGGGCGAGAACAAATTAGAGTAGCTTGAGGAACCAGAGAGAGCAATGCTTGTAAAGTTGCTCTGCGGTTGGGGTTGACATGACTGAGAACAATGTAATCTAGGGTAATGAAATCTAGACGTTGTGCTAGTTGCTCAAGGTAAATTTCGGTAAAAGATTCGCCGGGAGGGTCAATTAAAGCCTTTTTATCAGCTTGAATCAGATAAGAATTTGCTGTAGTTCCCCGTTGGCGGGAATACTCCACCTCAAATTTTAATCTGTCCCAAGTCCGCGATCGCAAAATCAGAGTATTTTTACCAATTTCAGCAACTTGGACATCTCTACTATGGTTGGGCGTTAATGTTGCAACAGACATAATCTTTTAATTGGGAATTGGGAATTGGGTACAAGAGGCAGAGGGGCAGGGAGCAGGGAGCAGGGGGGGAAGAGGTTTATTCTCTCCCTTGCCCCCTGCCCCCCGCTCCCCTGCTTCCTATTAATGACCATTGGTTTGTGTTAATTCAGACTTAACTCGGCTTCTATAGCGTTTAGATACTTCTTGTTCTGGGTCGATACCTTCAAAGGTCGGGGGTAGCCAAACTCGGAGAAATAATAGTACTCCCAGGACTAATAAAAAGGCACAGGTCGCTAGAATTTGACTCCAATTAGTTTCTAGAACACCTTTAACAATGACTTCTCGCAAGGCAGAAACAATGGAAACTTCAACAGCTACGCCAATAGATACTCGATGTTCCTGTAGGTAAATAATCAGTAGTCGAAATAACTCAACTAAGATAAGTAAAAAGAGAATATCGGCAGTAACAGCATGAAAATCTAGAGGTGGAAGTAAGGAGAGAAACATATCTCTCACCTGAAGCACCATGAAGCTAAATAAACCAATACACAGAGAAATTACAATTACATCTTGAATAAATTCCAAGGTTCGTACAACACGCCCCCGATTGATTTCATACATTGTAATCGGAGTATTATCAACAGATTTATACATAGTTTTCTGTAAGGTTGTAGAGACGCGATTCATCGCGTCTATGTGGGGTAGGGAGCAGCACTTCTCTACGAGACGCTGCGCGAACGGCTACGCTCAGTGACCGAGGAGCAGGGGAGCTTAATGACAAATGACCAATGACAAATGACAAATGACTATTTAGTAATGATTGCCAATTTTGCGGTGATGAGCGGCGGTAAGTGCATTTAACTTGGCAACTCTTCCAGTTTGGACTGTGCTATAAATTACCCAATGATCTCCACAATCCATGCGGCTAGTGATTTCACATTCCATGTAAGCTAGAGCTTCAGCTAAAACAGGTGATTCATTTTTAGCCGGATATGTTTTCACTCCAGCAAAACGGTCTGCACCAGGAGCAAAACGTTTGAGGAAATGTTTCATTAATCCTTGATATTTGCCCTCTTCTAAAACATTTAGAACAAAGCGATCGCCAACGTGCATTAAAGATTCAATTGCTCGGTCTTTGGATACTGCGATCGCAACTCCTAAAGGCTCAAGACTTGCTTGTGTCACCCAAGAAGCCAACATCGCACTCTGAATTTCTCCTTTTTTGGCAGTGATGATGTATAATCCTGTGCTAATCCGCCCTAAAGCTTTCTCTAACTCAGTATTGATAGATTTGATCTGTTTGATGGTGCGATCGCGGTTCAACCATTGACCTAAATCTGTCCCCGCTTCATCACAAAGTTGTTCCGTTGCTTGAGTAGGAATTTCCTTAACTAAAATAGGAGGAAAAGCTTCAGTTAATCCCAGTTCTTGAAACTTATTACGTAAAGGATAAATTGGTTCATCTTCTCCACCTCCAGACTCTAATAAACCAATTGCCTGTTTTTTGTGGACAGCAGCTAAAATAGTGCTTAATGCAGCTTGAATCATCACTGAAGATTGAGGTGGCATTGCAATTACTAAACCAGAAGATTGTGCCACTAATTCTCGAACTTCTTGAGGCTCAGAACTATTGAGAGGAACTAATTCTACCGCCGCACCTGTTTTCGCGCATCCATGAGCTATGGTACGGACTAACTGCTCGCTATAACCGTAATCTTCAACATAAAATAGAGCTACTAAAGTCTCTGTTTTTGCTTGCTCTAAACTCCAGGTTTGATACCGTCCAAGCCATTCGGAGATATTATTTTGTAATAAAGGGCCATGTCCTGTAGCAACTGTTGTTATTTCTAACTTTTCAATTCGCTTTAAAGCTGCCAAAACAGATCGAGCATTGGGGCCCATCAGACAATCATAATAATATTGAAAGTCTTCCTCAAGTAAGGTGAGATTTTCATCATAAGTGTGGTCATCACAGTAGTGCATCCCAAACACATCGCAGGTGTAAAGAGTGCTAGTTTTGCGATCGTAAGTAAAGATTGTGTCAGGCCAGTGTAAGTTTGGTGCAGAGATAAATTCTAATTCGTGTCCATTGCCTAAATCTAATCGTTCTCCACTTTTCACCTGCATTGATTTAAAAGGCTGGTGAACCATATTTTCTAAAAATTGAATAGCTACCTTAGCCGCAACAATAGTAATGGAAGGAGCTAATTGCAAAATATTTTTCACTAAGCCACTATGGTCTGGTTCTGTGTGGCTAATAATTAAGTAATCTATTTTAGTTGGATCAATTAATCCCACCACTATCTCAAGATATAATTCCTCAAACTTGCGGTGAGATGTGTCAACTAAGGCAACCTTTTCTCCCTGAATTAAGAAAGAATTATAAGTCGTACCATTCCGTAGACCAAACTCGACATCAAAACGTTCTCTATCCCAGTCTAGACAACGAATAGCAGTTGTTTGAGGAGCAATTTCAACAGTTTCAACTGTCAAACGTCCTGGGTTGGGAGTAACTTGAGTGGGCTGTATGAGTGCGACCATTTGTTTTCTCCAAAAAGATTGTTATATGAAGCGAGCTTGATGTTTCTTATATTTACCTGAAACACTCAATTAGTAAAATGCCAATTTCTAAAGCTAATCATCAGAAAGTTTTATTCATCATTTAGATTGGTTTACCATTGAATTACTCAATGTTTATCATCAATAATGAATTTGAGAAAATGTAAATACTAAGTTATAATGTTTATGTATGTCGTTAATATTTTTTCCTCCTGCCATACAAAAAATCAACAGCGAAATTGCCCTTCACGCTGGTGTCGATATGTATGTGCTACGGCTGGATTTGATGCACCCGTGGGTTAACGGCAACAAGTGGTTCAAGCTAAAATACAACCTTTTGGAAGCCAAAGAGAAACATTTCACCACGCTGCTTACTTTTGGTGGCGCTTATTCCAATCACATCTATGCAACTGCGGCGGCTGGTAATCTTTTCGGTTTTCATACCATTGGTGTAATTCGTGGAGAGGAGACGTTACCACTAAATCCGACGCTGAGTTTTGCTGTCCAACAGGGCATGCAGCTTGTATACCTGAACCGCGAAATGTATCGACAGCGAAACACAGCAGCGTTACAGAAATATCTGCAACAACGCTTTGGTGAGGTGTTTATCATTCCCGAAGGCGGGAGTAATTTAAATGGTGTGCGCGGCTGTACAGAGATAATTGGTGATGCGATGCTTAAAGCTGGCTCCGCCTACGCATTTAATCGTGTATGCGTAGCTTGCGGTACAGCTACCACACTAGCGGGGATTTCGCTTTCGTTGTATGAAGGACAAAGAGCGATCGCTTTTCCCGTTCTAAAAAATGGGTTATTTCTCGCACAAGAAATCGAAAGTTTATTGACAAATTACCTTGCGTCTGGTTTACCTACACCATCTAATCCCGCTTCTTGGGAATTAGTGTGCGATTATCACTTTGGCGGCTATGCAAAGTTAAACAACGAATTGCTGCTGTTTAGCCAACAATTCAGGGAGGAATATGGCATACCTCTTGATTACGTATATACCGCTAAAATGTTTTATGGAGTGATAGATTTACTAAAGCAGGGATTTTTTAGTAAAGGCGATTCGTTGCTGTTGGTACACACAGGAGGCTTGCAAGGCAACATCGGTATGGAAGAACGATACTTGCAACAATAAAAAACATATCACACCCTTACAAACAAAAAAACTTTATCAGTTTCGTATACAAGTTTGAATGTAGAGCTATTTTTAAGTTGATATATTAAATCAGGAATAAACTCAGATTTATTATTTATTAAATCTAGAAGTATGTATTTAAAAATCTCATCATACTTTTCCGAAGGACGATCTTTACTAAGTAGCTTGATGGTTTGACGTTTAGCTAAATGAGGAGCAATATTTGCTGTAGTCAAAACACTTTCCTTAGTTTTAACTAGACTAACAGCATTATATAAAGAAGAAATATTAGATAAATTTGATAAATAACGTGTTATAAAAAAATCATACTTAGCTAATGCCAAGAAAGAAATAATCGCAGAAATTATTAAAATTTTAGGTTTCAACCAATACCTCTTATTCTGTTGTTGATATTCTTTTATAGAATATATTAACCATACAATCACAAAAGGGAAAATAGGTAATGAGTAATGATGAGCTAAATCTCTTTGTGATGAATAATCAGAAATAATATTTAATAACAGCATAGGTAAAGCAGGTATTAAAAATAATATTTGCTTCCAATGTAATCCAATAATTACTGGTACTAAAAGGAGAAAATAATAAAAGAATGCTTCAGGAGACAAAAACTTGCCTAAAATTAAATTAGGATTACTAAAAATATTAATGATTATTTCCTTTGGAGAACTACCAAGAGAAGCATAAAACACAACTCCCCCAGCTTGCCCACCTCTCAAAAAAGGTGTTAAATAACCAATAGTAAAAATATACCAAGATAACCCTATTAGAATACAAGCTAAACCATAAGCTTTTCGATGTTCTAATAAAAGCCAAATCCCAAAAGCTATTACGGTTAAACTTAAGCTATCCTTACAAATTAAAACTAAACCAATAGCAAAAAATAATTGATAAGTACATTTCTCTATTGCTGCCCACATTGCCCACAATAATGCAGGAACTGCTATACTTTCTGGACGAAAATCAGTAAAAAAATTACTATTAAATAAAGCGGGATAAAGCAAATAAGACAAACTTATTGCTCTTGAATAAGGCATAGATAATCCTGCTTGTAGGCTTAATAAATAAGTAGGTAAACATCCAGAAGCTAAACCAAGAGCTTGAACTAAAAATAACCAGTATTCACTAGGATGTATTTTATATAGTAGGCTGATTGGATACAATATAAAAGCTGCATGATCGCCTACAACATGAAATCCAAAAAAAGAAGATATTGGGGGTAAATTCTGACTTATCAAATATACCCATTGGTCAAAAAGAGCTAAGTCAAGAGCGTTAGATTTAAATAAAAGATGTCTTAAACTACTAGAAATAAATAATATTAAAGTTCCAATAATAACCAAATAGCTAATATAACCAACCTTTCTTTGCATATTAATAACTAATAAATAATCAATTTATTAGTCTAATATAGAAGCACCAGCCAGTACAATATGTTTATATAGCTTAATAAAAAAGGTTTGTTAGAGAATGGTTCAAAAAAATTATCAGTAATTTTAAGAAACAAACTCTGAAATAAATTTTTATTTCACTTTGTCGCTATGCCAATAATATGAGGACTAATAATCGGCATTTTTGCTTCAAATTGCTCATAATGAATATTAGTAAAACCAGCATTTTCTAAAGCAATCAAAGTTTCTCTATCTGGATGACAAACATCATCTATAACTTTCCAACCAGGATTAATTTTGCTTTGTATTTTTCGCAATAAAGTCCCTTTAGGTACGGCGATATTTTCAATAAATAAGAAGCGTCCACCGGGTTTAAGTACTCTTAAAACGGCTTGTAATGTATAGTCTATATTCGGCACTGAACACAAAACTAGATTACTAACAACAGTATCTATACTGTTATCTTCAGCATCTAACCATTCAGCATTGCCAATTCGGAGATCGATGTTTAAACCTAGTTTTTCTACTTGTTTTTGAAGATAGGAATGCGTATGTGGCTTTGGCTGGATTCCTGTCTGGTAAATATCTTTAGGATAGTAGGGTACGGTAGGGCCGGTTCCTGGGACGATTTCTAACACTGTACCTTGGAGATTTGCAAAAAGAGAAAGTTTGCGTAGGCTTAGGTCGTCGTAGACATCGCTCACAACTTTATCATACGTGCTGCTACTTTGAGCCATCATCCAGGCAAAGAAACGTTTACCGAAGTTAGCAGCAGTTTTACTTTGTGAATCTCCAATAATTTGGTTTACAGTCATCATCCATTTCCTAATTTCTAAAGCTATAAATTGGTGTGCCAAGCAACATTTCCTTATAGCCTTAAGATACGTTAGTTTGTGTTTATTCTACCTCACCCACTTGATTCACCTGATTGGGTGATTTTGATGAAGATGCACAGATAGATACTTACGGCAAGCTCCTACAGAAAGAGTACAAAGATAAAATTAAAATTTGTTTATATGTCTTTTTACGTTAAGTTTTTTCAGATTTGTTCAGTTTTAGCTTTTCTGCTAACCAGGTAAATAATATAATACCGCACAAGTCAGCCCCTAAATCAACTAAATCAAAGCTGCGATAAGGTACAAACAGTTGAATTATTTCATCAACTATACAAAAAAATATCACAATCAATGGTGCTAGCGGCAAAAAAATATTGAATATTTGAATCTTACGTTTATTTAATGCCAAATGGCTCAAGTAAGCAGCAATTCCTAGCAATAGGAAATGCAAGATTGTATCGTAATATGGGAATTGTGAGATTTCCACGGGGATAATTCTCAGGTAGGCTGCCATAGAAATGGACATCAAAATTCCAAAGTAAACCCAAAATGCAAAAACCCAGCGCTGATTATATTTCATTTTCATGATCTTACAAGGTATTTACAATTAATTCCAAGATAACAAATAGCGTTCCGCAATTGGGAACGCTATTTGTTTCATGATTTTTGTTAAGATAATATGAATTAAAATTGAAAAATGCTAATTCTGAAAATCAGGCATGGAGATTTGCTTGTTCCTGCAACCAAGGATCAACAGGTTGTCCATCTTTGCGGCGTAATTCAATTTCCACTACCATCACTTCTTTTGAACCAGGAGGCGCAGGTTTTTTATGGAAAAAAATATCATAATCTTCTGGATTATGTTTGCGTTCTTTCAACCATTCTTGCACCTTGGTTGTGGCAAAAAATGATTGCCCTTGCTCAAACATTCGAGTAATTTGCAATTGCAGTGTATAAGGATTTAGTCTACCCATTTTCTACCGCCTTCGTTAAGTAAATTTTAGAACAAGGAATCTGCTTACCTTAGATAATCTAATGTTAGTGCGAAGTACGTACATTAGCCCTATCCCTGAGCGATATTTGATTTTAATCAGGTTAGAGATGGGATACTAACGAATCACCAATATTATATATAACTTATTATTCCCCATTCCCCATTCCCCATTTTGCTATTTCCCTGGCTGACACAATTGCTGCACTTTTTGAGGAAGTTGCCGACACACTTGTTGGAATCCTTGAGGATTAATTTGCCACCAAGCAAATAATCCTAAACTTGAGCTACCCACAAGCAACGCCAACACTCCTCCCAGCGTTACTAAACGTTGACTTCGATTAGGTCTTGTAATTAAGGTTGGTGGAATTTCTGGGCTGATGAGCGGTTCCTCTGAAATAGCTAAATCTATATCCAAATTTAGATCCAAATCTAGCAAAGGTTGCGAACTTTCTGTGAAGGAAATTAATTCTTCTTGTTCTTCTTGTTCTTCTTGTTCTTCTTGTTCTTCTTGTTCCTCTTGTTCCTCTTGTTCCTCTTGTTCCTCTTGTATTTCTGCTTCTATAATCTCTTCTGGCAACGCCGGAGTCACAGGTACTAAGTATTCTGAGGAGACACGGCAATAAGTGAGAACAACTGATGTATTATCACGCCCATTTTTTTCATTTGCTAAGTTAATCCAGTTTTTGACAGCATCTTCAACTGTCATCTGACCTGTTAACACGGGTATTGCATAATCCTGCCAATATTGTTCGACCCTGTTATTATCACTTAAACCATCAGAACATAGTAGCAATATGCCGTCTTCTTCGACAATAAATCGCTGAACCTTAAGACGCAAAGATTCTGAATTTCTTGTCCCCAATGCTTGAGTTAAGGCAGTAGCATCTGTTCTTCTCAATGCTTTTCGATACAAGCTTTTAGCAAGCCGGACTTCCCGCGTTGCTACATCATCATCTACTGTAAGTAGCTGACAATAGTTGCGAGTAATCCAATAGGCACGGCTATCGCCAACATTCGCCAAGTAAAGTTCGTGAGTATTATTTGATTGCCACCCTGTACTTGTGTGTACTCGTTGTGGGACTTGCAACGCCATAACAATGGTTGTAGCCATCCGTTCTTTACCTTGGCGTTTCTGTTCGTTATTGCGGGCACAAATCACATTATTTACTACCCGCAAGCTTGCTTCTAATTGTTCTTGCAACAATTCTGGTGATACAAGTACAGTTTGTTCTGTTACCTCCGCTAGTAAGGCGCGAATTTGCAATTTTACAGACTGCACTGCCAACTTACTCGCAACCTCGCCACCTTCGTGTCCACCAATACCATCGCAAACAATCGACAAGCGATTTAATAAAGGTTCATCTAAATCAGTCAAAGTATTTGGGTAGCAAGCATCTTCATTTTGCGCCATGATTGGGCCAATATCTGTAGAGCCTGCCACTTTCAAAAGTAATGACAATTCTGCCGCAGATGCTAGCAATAAACCATTGATTTGAGTAGCAATATCATCAAACTCAACTTCAGTTTCACACATTTCCTGGACTATGTTCTGTAATCCTTTAGCTACTGATGTCTTTGCAGTAGCTACCCAAAACTGCCAACACTCTCCCAGATTTTGTAAACTCAGCGTCTTATCTTTTGGTGTTTGGTAGAGTTCCAGCAGTCGGACACACCAACCTTGGACTCTCAAATTGTCTTCTACCAGTAAACTGCGGCTAAGTCCTAATTCTGATAAAGGTTTCCAAAGTTGGAGAATTTGCCACAGCCAATAAACTTGTCGTACCGCCGTTGCTTGTTCCCATGCCTCAACAATAGTTGGATAAATATTTCCTGTCTCATCTATCGGCACATTTTCTAATAAAAGGATATCATTTGTCTCTTCTTCACCATGACTAGCAAATCCATAAGCCTGGGGTAGATGTAATCTTTCTTGAAATAACCGTAGATAAGGAATTACTTCCTTTGGTAATTCTTCAGGGACATCTGGCGGCAGTCCTGGTTGAGTATCCAGCCAAATTTGGTGGGTAATTACCTCATACCTGTCTGCTACCTTTGTACCTGGTGGGATTTGGGCAGACGATGAGCCAGTAGCCCAAATATAACGGTGAACTAAAGGAGTTTGACAACTAGCACAAACACGATCTCCCATCGGATTAATGGGATTATGACAGTTTGGATTTATACAATAAATTGTCAGTTGAGTAGAAATCATAAAAGTATAAATTTAAAAAACCAATCAACTCATGAATTTCGATTACATTTAGCTGGCAATGACTCGAAGGCTAGAATAGACTGGATTCGTGTACCGCTAGCTACATTTAGTTACTGAAATTAATCAAAATTATTGGTAAAAGTACCAACTTTTGTTTTCTGTAAATAACTTACGTCTGGCTGTATCTAATCGTAGAAATGCATTTACGTCAATGTAAAGTCTAGGATGGCGCTATGCCAAGTTTTACCTTAATCTGGCTTCTGGCAGGAGCAGTTCTGTGTTTAATGGAACTGTTTTTACCATCGGCGTTTGTCGCCTTCATGATGGGAATTAGTGCTTTCGTGGTGGCGCTGCTGTCTGGAGTGGGTTTGGGAAATGTATGGTTGCAAGTTGTAGTTTGGTTATTACTTTCCACATTCTTAATCGTGCTTTCTCGTCGGTTTTTGCAACCACGACGACGCAAATCGAAAATTCAGGATGCTGTCATAGGTGAAACCTTAACAGAAATTCTACCTGGGAAAACAGGGCGGGTGTTGTATGAGGGAAATTCCTGGCAAGCACGATGTGACGATGACAAATTTACCGTAGCACCCCATCAAAGAGTTTATGTGGTTAGGAGAGAGGGTACTACTTTGATTGTGATACCAGAAAATTTGTTGAATTCTTAGTTATTGGGAATTGGGAATTGCCTTTATTTCCCACATCTCACTCTCTTTGAAATTTAATACTTTAAAATCAGGAGATTTACAATGGAACAGTTTCTTTTACTAGTATTTTTAGCCCTTGGTGGTTCTGCTGTCGCGGGATCGGTAAAAGTCATTAATCAGGGTAATGAAGCTTTGGTGGAAAGATTGGGTAGCTATAACAAAAAGCTGGAACCAGGAATGAATTTTTTAATTCCTTTTTTGGATAAAATCGTTTACAGAGAAACCATTCGAGAAAAAGTCTTAGATATTCCTCCCCAAAAATGCATCACCCGCGACAACGTTGGGATTGAGGTGGATGCAGTGTTTTACTGGCGCATTGTGGATATGGAAAAAGCCTGGTATAAGGTAGAAAATCTCCAGTCGGCAATGGTGAATATGGTGTTGACTCAAATTCGCTCCGAAATGGGGCAATTGGAGTTGGATCAAACCTTTACTGCGCGTTCCCAAATCAATGAACTGCTGTTAAGGGATTTGGACATTGCTACAGATCCTTGGGGTGTGAAAGTGACGCGGGTAGAACTGCGGGATATTATTCCTTCGCAAGCAGTGCGAGAATCGATGGAATTACAAATGTCGGCAGAACGACGCAAACGGGCAGCAATTTTAAATTCTGAGGGCGAACGCGAAGCTGCTGTCAATAGTGCTAGAGGTAAAGCTGAGGCGCAAATATTGGATGCTGAAGCTCGTCAAAAATCGACAATTCTGCAAGCGGAAGCCGAACAAAAAGCGATCGTTTTGAAGGCTCAAGCTGAACGTCAGCAGCAAGTTTTGAAGGCGCAGGCGATCGCAGAATCAGCTGAAGTTGTTGCTCAAAAGCTCCAGACTAATCCCAATGCCAATAAAGCGGTGGAAGTTCTGTTTGCCTTGGGCTATTTGGATATGGGCGCGACAATTGGTAAAAGCGATAGCAGTAAGGTCTTATTTATAGATCCGCGTACCATTCCTGCTGCTTTTGAAGGTATGCGTTCCGTGATCTCAAATGGTCAAGTTGACTCTAACGAGTTGTTTTCTAAGCAAATACCAGGGTTAGAAAATAACCGCCCTAGTTAAGGAATAAGAATTAAATAACATACAATTTATTTCTCTGGTTTACCTCACCCTCAATCCATCTCCTTATAAAGGAAAGGGAAGCTAGAGACAAGATGAAGCTTTGTATTTTATTTAATCCATGATGTTCCTAAGCAGTAGAAACTTGAAAGGAGATGAGGGTGACAAATTTCTTTCTTGTCTCTTCATCTCTTGCTAATAACAAATGACTAATGATAATTAACCCAGAACAGGTCATCATAGAATTGGTATGATTACTGACCAGTTGCAGTAGCTTGATTTACTTGGCATTCGCTGCACAACCCAAAAAACTCTAGGGTGTGGTAAAAAACTTTAAACTTATGGCTAGATTCTAACTGGTTTTCTAAGTCATGTACGGGGCATTGATGAATCGGAATTGAGACACCGCATTGCAAGCAAGTAAGGTGATGTTTGTCTTGCTGCGCTAAACTATAGAGGGCTTCACCATTAGCCAAATTCCGCACTTGTACCATGCCTTCAAGTTTTAAGGCTTCTAAAGAGCGGTAAACTGTTGCTAAACCCATACTCTGATTTGTATTACGTAGTTCCACGTAAATATCCTGGGCTGAAATACCTTTTTTGATGGTTTTCAGTAAGTTGAAAATACGCTCTTGACTGCGGGTGCGTATAGCTCTCATAGACAATTATTTAGATATGCCACTGTAGTTGAAGCTGTTAGATGGGTTAATCGATCAATTAACTTTAACCGCTTCGTAATCTTATTTTCACTCAGTTGGAACAGAAAGTTATAGTATAGCGATCGCAGCATTCAGCAAAAGCCGTGCAAACCAAGTATCTAGCCAAAATTTTTGTTACGCTTCGTCCTTCAGTCTTAGACCCGGCTGGTGTGGCTGTACAATCCGGTCTTCAGCAACTGGGATACGATAACGTTGACCAGGTGCGGATTGGCAAGTACATTGAACTCACCATCACCACGACTGAAGAGAAGAAAGCTCGTCAAGACCTCGATCGCATTTGCGATCAAATGCTAGCAAATCCCGTAATTGAAAATTACCGCTTTGAGTTAATTGAGGTCGAAACTCAAACTGGGGTATTTTAGGGCATGGGGCATTGGGCATTGGAAAAAGTGAAAAGAGGTAGAGGGGAAAGAGATAATTTTTATTCTCCCCCTTGCTCCCAATTCCCAATTCCCAATTCCCAATTCCCAATTCCCAATTCTCAATTCCCAATTCCCAATTCCCCAATCATGAAATTTGGTGTTGTTGTTTTTCCAGGTTCTAATTGCGATCGCGATGTTGCTTATGTAACCAGAGATTTGCTCTTACAACCAACTCGCATGGTTTGGCATCAGGAAACAGACATTGCTGATTTGGATGTCGTGATTATCCCTGGTGGCTTTAGTTACGGGGATTATCTGCGTTGCGGTGCGATCGCGCGTTTTTCACCCGTGATGCAGCAGGTTGTCGAACACGCTCAAAAGGGTAAGTTTGTCATTGGTATTTGCAATGGGTTTCAGGTATTAACTGAAGCTAAACTTTTGCCAGGGATGTTAACCAGAAACCGGGATTTGCATTTTATTTGCGATCGCATCCTCTTAAAAGTTGAGCGTACCAATCTCTTATGGACGCAAGCTTATACCAATAATGAAGTTATTACTTTGCCCATTGCCCACGGAGAGGGTCGATTCTACGCTGATGGAGCCACTCTCGCAGAAATTGAAGATAACGGGCAAGTCGTGTTTCGTTATGAAGGCGAGAATCCCAACGGTTCACTGAACAACATTGCTGGGATTTGCAATCGTCAGGGCAATGTCTTGGGGATGATGCCACACCCAGAAAGGGCATCTGACACCATGCTAGGCAATAGCGATGGCTTAAGGCTGTTTCAGGGCTTAGTAGAGAAGGTAGCCGCATTAGCTTAGAGTAAATATGGGGCGACTAGGTTGAGGTTTAGCGATCGCTCTCTGAAGAAGATTATTCTACAGATGCGATCGCTCTATCACATCATGCCCACTTAAAGAGCGTCATTACGAATTACGAATTATTTCAACGCACCTCTTTAAGAGTATCAATTTGCTTGGTAAACAACTCAGTAAATAAACTAAGTACAGTCCGTTCTTCACGTACTTTTATGTTGGCACTGACGGACATACCCGATTGCAAGGTGACATTTTTACCCTTAATGACTAATGATTGCTTATCCAATGATATTTTTGCCGGAAATCTATAAAACTGATGTGTTTGGTCTGGCGGTAATGCGTCTGAGCCTATCCCAAGGACTTCCCCTTTAATATCGCCAAATTCGCTGTAAGGGAAGGAGTCAATTCTCACATCTACCTTCATGCCTTTTCGCACAAAACCGATATCTTTGTTAGTGATGAAAACTTCAGCTATATAGTTCTCCTTTGGGACAATTTGCAGCATTTTTGTAGTCGGATTCGCTACAAATCCAGGGTTTTTAGCTTGTAAATCGAAAACTGTTCCAGCTACAGGCGCACGAAGTTCTTGATATTTAACGTTTAGCTGTGTTTGAGAGATTTTACTATTGACATCTGCTAAACGCTGTTCATTATCTAGAATCACTTTCATGAATTGGCTATCGATTGTGGCAATGCGCTGTTTGTTATCAGCTATTTTATCCAAAACGCTTTTATCAGAAACAGCCACCGTATTGCTTAATTCTTGTTGTCCTTTTTCTATATCAAACTGGAGGCGTTTGGCTTCCTCACCTAGTTGAGCTACTTCCGCCGTGCGGTTTTGGACTTCTTGTTGCTGGTTGAGATACTGAAGTTGAGAAATACCACCTTCTTCTGCCAATATTTTCAGCTTCTCTAAAATACCCTGCTGAATAGCTAAACTTGCTTTACTATCTTCCAGCTTATATTTATTTTGAGCTAGTTGTTTTCTCGTTTTTTCTACTTCCAATCGCGCTGCTGATGAGCGAGAGTCTAATTCTTTTTTAGCAACTTGTAGACGTTGTTGCTCATCAATTCCTAAAGTAGAATCTCGACCAGAATTTTTTAACTGAGTCCGCAATAATTCATTTTCTGCTACTAATGCTGCCCGACTTTTCAGCAGAAAAGCAGTTTCTTGTGGCAAATTACCACGTAAATATAAAACTTCAGATCCTGTGGCGGTACTTGCGCTCATCAATCGGCGATAAATCTGATTTTCTTTAACTAATGCAACACGAATTTTATTCAAAGAATTTAATTCAGCAACAGTAGCTATAGAATCAAAAGTCAGCAACAAATCCCCTGGCTTTACTTCTTGCCCATCTTTAACATTAACTGTTTTTACCACTCCACTAACAGGAGCCTGAATTTCTTTGACTGTTCCTTGCGGCTTTAATTGACCTGTTGCTGGCACTACTTGCTCAATTTTTGCAAAATAAGCCCAAGCAATTCCAAAGCAGGCTAATGCCATAAGAGTAACCATAATTGTCCGCGACCAAATTGGAGATTGGCGCAAAACAATTGCTTGCTCAAATTCCTGACTACTTGAGTTAATTAAAGATTCTTGAGCAGCTTTCTGTTCTTTTGTAAGTACTGGCGAATCTTGCCTGAGTCCATTTTTATGATTGCCGTTGTGGTGATTCCCATTAAGTTGAGTCATAACGATTTTGGGTTTTGGATTTTAGATTTTTTGCTGGGTGGATACTCTTCTTAAGCAATAACTAACTACAAGTTAACTTCTTGTTGCTGATACAGATAATAATAATGACCTTTAGTAGACATTAATTCTTGATGGCTACCTTGTTCTATAACCCTGCTGTTATCCATCACAACAATCATGTCTGCATTACTGACGGTGTTGAGTCGATGGGTAATAAAAAATACCGTATCACCCTTAAAGGCTTTGGCTAAATTGAGACATATTTGCCGTTCCGTGGGGTAATCTAGGGCGCTAGTAGCTTCATCTAAAACTAATAATTTTGGTCGTTGTAAAACAGAACGAGCGATCGCAATTCTTTGTCGTTGTCCACCTGAAAGAGCAGAACCCCGTTCTCCCACCCGCGTGTTGTAACCGTTGGGTAAGTTCATGATAAATTCGTGGGCGCAAGCAACCTGAGCCGCTTCGATAATTTCTTCGGTTGTTGCATCGGGATTCGTCAGAGCAATATTTTCCTGAACGCTACCATCAAACAACAATGTTTCTTGGGGAACTACGCCAATTTGTCGTCGCAGTGAATAAAGTTCAACTTTGGCAATATCATAACCATCAATCAAAATTCTGCCGGACTCAGTTTCGTAAAGTCTCAACAGCAATTTCATCATCGTACTTTTACCAGATCCACTTTGTCCGACGATGCCAATAAATTTACCTGGCTCAAATTCGAGGTTGACGTTGGAAAGTTGCAGAGGCCCACTCGTCCCAAATCGAAAGGAAACATTTTCGTATTTCACTGCTCCCTTAATCGTCGGTAAGGGTATGTTGTAGCGGTCTGTTTCTCCTTCTTGTGGGGTATCGACAATATCGCTTAAACGCTCTAAAGACAAAGCTGTTTCTTGGAAGCTTTGCCAGAGTTGAGCTAAACGCAATATTGGGCTGGTGACGTAACCGGATATAATTCTAAAGGCAATTAATTCGCCTAAAGTTAATTGTTGTTGCAGTACTAAATAAGCTCCTACCCACAAAACCAGTAAGCTGCTGAGTTTGTTGAGAAAGTTACTGGTGGAGTTAGCAAGAGTAGAAGTTACAACGGTTTTAAAACCGGCAGCGACAAACCGAGCATAACGCTCTTGCCAAGAAAAGCGCGATCGCAATTCAATATTTTGCGCTTTTACGGTTTGAATTCCTGACATCACCTCCACTAAATAAGATTGAGTTTCGGCGTTGCGTTCGGCTTTACCACGTAACTGTCTACTAATGGTGGGAGAAGCAATTAAAGTGATGACCACAAAAATGGGAATTGTGCTTAAGCCTACTAGGGTGAGTTGCCAACTGTAAATCAGCATCACACCGATATACACTACCGAGAATAGAGCATCTAGCCCCACCGTTAAGGCAGTACCGGTCAAGAATTGGCGGATATTTTCTAATTCGTTGATGCGAGTAGAAAGTTCACCTACTGGTCGGCGTTCAAAATAGCGTAGTGGTAAACGTAACAAGTGGTCGATAATTTGCGACCCTAAACCCATATCGATCCGGTTAGTGGTATCGACAAATAAGTAGGTTCGTAAGGTAGTTAGTACTGCTTCAAATAGACCGACGACTAATAGTAAAACCCCCAAAATATGTAAAGTCCCAATACTATTTTGAGTGATAACTTTGTCGATAATTAACTGAACCACTAGAGGATTTGCCAACGCTGCCAACTGCACGAAAAAGGAAGCGATAAAGACCTCTATCAAAACTCGACGGTGCTTTGACAAATAGGGCAGAAACCACCGTAGACTAAAGCGTTCTTGGGGTGTTTGGTTGGTAGCAGTGAGCAGCAATACTCTAGCTTGAGGCGGAAAGTTGGTTGGATCGATATCTAATTGTTCAACTAATTGTGCCGGTTTACAGCGCACAATTCCTTTGGATGGGACACCTACAACCATCGTATTTGAATCGGCTGCGTATAAAACTGCAAAATTTTCACCATAGCGAATTAATGCTGGTGTCGGAGTGCGTGTAATTGAAGCGACTGGTATTTCTATCAACTGCGCCTTCAGTCCGATTAATTCTGCTAGATAAGCAGTAACTTGAAACGATATAGCACCCTGACGTTTGACTTGCTCAGTTAAGATGCGGCGAACCACTTCTCGACGAAACGGCATTTCTAAGTGCTTCGCAATCATTTGAAAGCAGGCGAAGGCTGTATTTAATTCTCCCTTACCGCTAAAAAATGGGTATTTTTGTTTTGACGAACTCTCTGAGGTATGGGGGGCTGTCTGGGGAACTATTTCATCTGATGCGTAAGGGATATTTAATACATCTTCATCTTGGGTATCTAATTGGGTGTTATTAACCGCCAGCACTATTTCATGGCTATCTTCTAAGATCAAATCTGACGGATGTATCCCAACCAACCGTGCGGGGTTTTGACCGACAACCTGAATCTTGTCTCTGTCATCGTGTGGTTCTAGGCGATCGCCAGGTGATAAATTTGTGACTGTACCAGCGCCACTTACAAACCAGACGCTTCCGCTATCGAGTTGGTTGAATGCAGTTTTCCCTGGTGATAAGTAATGAATTTTTGCCTGTGGTAAGGCTTTTTCTGTAAGTTCCCTAAGATTTAAGGTAGCGATCGCTTGTTGGTTCCAATAGGAACTAAGAATATCAAAAACTTCTATCAAATAACTGCGGTTCTTGCGGGCTTCGGCAAAAGCTGGATATGAAGCGAGAAAACTAAAATATGCCGATGCACTCAAGGTTAAACATATTACTTCGGTGGAAGCGATCGCCGTTTCACAAGCGACATCGCGCAGCAAACTAATTTCGCCGATAATTTCGCCAGGTTGCAACAATTTTAGAGTAATTGGCATTTGCGTCTGGGGATCGTATCCCAAGAGGCGCACTTGTCCTTCATAAATGATAGTGATGCGTTCCGGGAGACTTTCCTTACCGATAATTTTCTGACCTATACGATAGCGAAACGCTTGCAGTTGGTCTGATATATTAGCGATCGCTCCATCGGGTAAGCGATCAAACCCTTCTAGGGTGGTGATAAATTCGAGAAAAGTGTTCTTAATATAAGTCATATAAAACAAGTCAAAGTGAGTAATTAAATCGAAAATATTAGAGAGTATCTATATTTCCTAACGGCGACAGTGTTTGATTTTATGCCAGCAGTGGCAAGACTTTTCTGAAATTAAAGTATTTAAATATGTAAAATCACTGAGGGTTAATTCGTCTAATTGCAGACCTGTCTTAAATCTCACACGGTTAAGATTGTTATGCGTTTTCCAAACAAACAATAGTGAAAATAGTTTGAGGACAAGTTATCGCTAGGTTAACGCATCATAATTTATACAAATTTTAAATTAATATTTAGAATTGCAAATATGCAATATGGATACTTGTCACCAAACCAAGACACAGAAAGGCGGCTGTTAAATATAGCTTTGCATATTTTGATTTATGATAATCAACATGAAAATATCACAAATGCTTTTCTAAGTAAATACCCTAATTAAAGATTATGTAATAAAGAAAACTTTAAATTTATGAATTATTTTTGACAAATTATTGCATATAGGGATTGACAATATTAGCAATGGCGAAAGACAGCGAGCCTTGCTTGCTAAACAGCCCCATGCCCAATCTATGAAAAAATTCTTTATCACTTTTTTGGTAGGTTAATTTAATAAAAATTAACTTTAAAAGTAAAGGTGAAGATTTTTTGTCACTCTGGAGGAATCAACTATTAAATTTATGAAGTAAAGACAATAATTGCCTTCAGTAAATTCACTGGTTTAATTAAAATAGAGTTTATTTGATCATTATTCAGAAAATAACTTCATCCTGCAACCGAGATTATATACTATCTTTCACTAAGTAATTACTCGTACCTGATATAGGATTAGTATTTGGCTTTTGAACGAAATTAGGTATTGTAGAGGAGCCAGCGCGTTGTGGTGAATCCAGCGCTGTAGTGGACTGACACAGCTAAAATAGTGCAATAGATATGCCAAGGTGAGGACTCGAAAGTGGGAAGAGGTCGCCGAGATAA